>JBKJSX010000084.1:0-8301 GCA_046594375.1 Chitinophagaceae bacterium | reverse complement strand
ACCAGTAGCGGTTTTTATTGTCAAAAGCATAATTATCAATAATTAATTCATTGCCCGGCAATACAGTATTGCCTTTATTTTGTAATGTTTTTTTTGTGAATATTCCGTTCTCAAATGTTTGCAGCGTAAGGCTTCCATCATTAATAATGAGAGGGCCTGCCGGGGGTTGAAAAACATTAAAATGCATATCTTTTCCCGGTGGTGGCGGCATATCGAAAATCTTAAACCCCATTTCTGAGATCCTTAACAGGCCCGAACCTGTGCCAAACCAAATATTGCCCTTGTTATCTTCAGAAATATCTTGAGGAACCAGGTTTGTCTTTGATCTATAGATCGCTTTAGAATGGGTACTGTCACCAAGTTCTATTAACCGAATTTCCATCTGGTCATTTGAGATCCAGAACCTTTTTTTGCTGTCGCAGAAATATACATAAGTGTTTTTTAATCTGCCCAATTCTCCCGGCATCTTTATTAATTGTTGATTTATTATCTCATACATCCCATCCATTGTTGATTGAAAAATCTCTTGAGAGCACATAGATAAATGATTATAATAATAACCAATGCTTTTGAGGGGGCCGATAATTTTGTAAGTATCATCCGGTTTTTTTAGCACTATCAGGTCACCATAATTAATGTATAAACCATCCCCTGTTTCAACAATATCTCTGCATGCATGATCTTCATAGCCAGGGTACAATTTTATTTTACTCCACTTATTAAAATCAAACTGGTAAATACCATTATTGGTTAAACACCAAAGCTGGCCTTTTTTTGTTTCAAGAATTTTAAAAACCCACCGCAAGTTTTGTGAATCTGATAATGGATAACTAATAAATTTATTTCCTTTAAATTCTACCACTCCCCTGGGGGTGCATGCCCAATATCTTAAGTGGCTATCCATAAGCCCGGACACCGTTCTTGTATCAGGTAACCCGTCTGATAATCCGTAATTAGTAAAATACTTTCCATCGAATCTGCTAACGCCTTCGTGCGTGCAAACCCATAAATAACCTAGTTTATCCTGGTAAGCGCTGTATACATAAGTTGAGGGTAAGCCTTCTCTTGCAGTATACATTCTGATAGCCATTTCCTGTGCTTTGACACAAAAAGAAAAAAAAATAAGTGTGTTACAGTAAATTAATTTGTTTAAAAAGACTTTAAAAAGCATAACAACTTTTTAATTGTGTTTAGTAAAGTTCAAAAAAAATATTCTGGTGTATTAAAGGCGTTATTATTAAGCAGCGCTTTTTTATTGAAAGCAAAAACATTTAAGAAAAAACTTATGAAGTTCGTTCAACATATTCCAATGCACTGCCATACCCAGGATATTTGTGGAGCATCATTGATATTTTCAAAGATTTGTCAAATATTTTGCATTAGTTGGTTTGAAGCTCTTTACGAATATAATAAGCATTTCTGGAAATACAAAGGTGAAGAGAATTCACAATTAGGAATGAATGTAATAATACCTTTTGCCTGTTGATTATAAAGTATTTAATATTAGTATTCATACTTTATCAAAACCATTATACCATTTAATCATAATCCAGGTCAGGGTCCTTCACAACATTTGCGTCTTTATCAAGATATTCACTGCGAAATTTTCCATTGTCTTTATCACATATCTTTAGTTTAAATTTCAATCTCCCGTCTATCATATTAAGGCCTGTGATGCTATATAACCGTCCTGCATATCTTTCCTTGATCACCTTAACCATTTCAGGTGAAACCTTATTTATTACAAGGGGCAATTGAGGAGCAATTTCCGGTCGGGACATTAAATTACACATGTTCTGTTCTTCTACATAAGGTTTCTTAGGTCGCGGATTTATTGTTAAGGCCGCCCTGCTTTTAGTAAAAGTCTTACTGCTGTCTGCAATGGCAGGCGTTACTTTAATAGATTTATCGGGAACAGGGATGGTTTGGGGAATTGGGTCTTCAGTTTTTACTACCGGCTTTTTTTTGTCTCTGTATTGAATGTGTTGAGCAAATGAATAATTGAACGAGATACATAAAAGAATTGCAAGCACAGATTTTATCATACCGGAAATTTTAAGGCAAAGAATTTCATACCATAGATAGGTGCAAACTTAACGACTTCACTATTCACTTTTAATATAACAACAAACTTTAGCACAGTTTTACTTTTTAAGAACTACTCATTTACATTTGCAGCCCGTGGCACAAAAAAAACTCATTCGTTTTAAAGAACTGAAGTCTTTCGCAAATGCGATGGAGTATCCTGAAAACATGCAGGGGAGATGGAATGAATTTTTTAAAAATGATAACCCCATAATTCTTGAACTTGCATGTGGTAAAGGAGAATATACTGTGGGCCTTGCGCAACTGTACCCGGATAAAAATTTTATTGGAGTTGATATTAAAGGCAACAGAATGTGGGCGGGCGCTAAATTTGCGTTGGATAATAAGATGATAAATGTTGGTTTTTTAAGAACACAGATTGATAAGATCAATCAATATTTCAGCAAAGATGAGGTTGATGAAATTTGGATAACCTTTCCTGATCCTTTTTTACGTAAATCAAAAACAAGAAAGAGATTAACGCATCCAAAATTTTTAAGATCATATCGCCAATTTTTAAAACACAATGGACTTATTCATCTTAAAACCGATTCCCCAGATCTTTATCATTTTACCAAAACAGTTATAGAGCTATACGGTTTAACAACGATCATGGACTATAATGATCTTTATAGAAATAATGATATTGTTGCGGAACTAAAAATTAAAACACATTATGAAAGCATGGACATAGCAAAAAGTAATACCATATTTTATTTATGTTTTACACTTCCGGAGGTAGTAAGTGATAATGATGAAAAATTAGATGCGATTTTTTTACCGCAAAGAACATAAGTGAAAGGAGTTTACGCAGACCAATTTAGAAATATTGTCTGCGCGGTTTACTCTACTTTTTATGTTCTATGCGGTGAAGGATAATTTCTAAAAAATGCAGAATTAAATTTAGTATGGAATTAATTGAAGGAGAAGATTATTACATTAACTCACAGGGCTTGTTGGTGTTCACTAAAAAATATCTTTTGCAAAGAGGCACCTGCTGCGGTAATGGATGCAGGCATTGCCCATACAATTATAAAAATGTATTAGAACCTACAAGGAGCAAATTATTATCTTTAAGGCAGGATGAAAAAGCCAAAACAAACCTCTCTTAAAAAAACGACAGAGAAACCAAGGAGTCTGAATAAGGAATACAGTTTTTTTGAAGACGTATATAGTGTGGTTCGGCAAATTCCGAAGGGAAGAGTTACTTCGTATGGCGCAATTGCAAATTACCTTGGCACAAAAATGTCGGCTCGTATGGTAGGCTGGGCGATGAATGCGGCGCATTCGGCAAAACCAAAAGTGCCGGCGCATAGGGTTGTTAACAGGAACGGAATGCTTAGCGGCCGGGCTCATTTTGCAACTCCTACTTTAATGGAAGATCTGCTGGCCAAAGAAAAAATAAAAGTAGACGAAGATACAATTATTGATTTTCAAAAATTGTTTTGGGATCCCGCAACAGAATTAGAGATCAATTAATCAATTATAATAGGGGCTGATCATAAGGTACACAACCACGCCGGTAACTGCTACATAAAACCACACCGGCCATGTTATTCTCGCCAACTTTTTATGCCTTTGATATTCGCCGGTAAGTGAGCGGTATGCAGTAAATAAAATAAAGGGAAGAATGATACCAGCCAAAGGAATATGCGTTACCAAAATAAAATAATAAATGATGCGAAGAGAACCGGCCAATGTTTTTTCATCGGCGCTGATAATACTATTGTGATCAATATCCCCAAACTTTGTTTCAACGGCAAACAAATGATGGCAGATGTAAGAGACAAGAAATAATATGGAAAGAATAATTGCAGCGATCATTATACGTTTATGCAATAAATATTTCTGTGATTTTACTGCCATCAAACCGGCAAGCAAAAGAATAGTAACGGTAAAATTTATTATTGCATTTGCTTTAGCGAAAACATGAGGATCAAATCCAAGGTCAACATTTAGTTTTACTTTCGACAGTATTGCTACGGCTACAAAAATTATAATTGAAACACTCCAGATAAAAATTTTAGCCCGATAGTCATTCTTTATTAAGTAAGGCTGAAAGCCGGGGTAATTTGTTTTTGTTATTTCTTCTTGATTGTTTGTTTGCATATCAACTTCTCCCGAATAATTCTTTTAAAAACTCACTGAATGTTTTTTTTCTTTCCTTCTCCAGCATCAGCAATGGTATATCTCTAACTAATTTTTGTTGCGCTACTGAATCAAATCCATCATAAAATCCTCTTATAATTTTTTCCCTGTCAATTACAAAAAACAGTGAGGTATGAATAAAGCCTGTATCAATTTCTGTGTCGGCAACATTTGCTTTCATTTCCTGCATAGCAAAATCATATGTTTCTTTCCTATCAGCCGTAACAAACCACCAGTTATCAGGGCTTGCCTTAAACCTGTCAGCAAATTTTCTTAATTGCGGAATTGAATCATGCGAAGGATCAATACTCAGTGAAATAAATTGCACAAAGGATGTATCATTTTGTTTAAAAGCATCCTGCAGTTTTTTCATTGATCTTGCCATGCCCGGGCAAAATGTTGGGCAACGTGTAAAAAAGAAATCAAGAACAATTATTTTTCCTTTAATATCGTTCAAAGAAAGCTTTTGTGCAAGTTGATTAGTAAAAGAAATATTTTTTACATGATGCCAGATAGTGTCAGTAGTTGTTTTTCCATTCTTTTCAGTTACCGCAACACTATCAAAAAAATATCTTGGAGGCATTTGCACAGCACGCTCACTATAAAATTTTACCAGTATATAACTTACTGCAGGCACCAATGCCGCTAACAGTAAAGCAAGAATTGCCTTTTTACTCATTATCTTTTTTATAAAACAAAATAGCCATCACAATTGCAATGGCTGTATTTAACATGAAATTCAATCGCTTAGTCTTTATGTCCTTCTTCTTTTGCGGGAAGTTTGGGCGTAACTTTTTCTATATAAATTCTGCTGCCTGCATCCGTGTTCCTTAAATTTTTCCATGCGTTACCATCCCATAAAAATGCGATGATAAACCAAACAAATAAAAGCAGTGGAACAATTATCGTCATTATCATATTGCGTATCTCGTCGCCCAAATGCATAAATATTCCGACTATATAAAATGCTTTTGCCAATGTAAGAATACAAACAAGCCCTTTAAATGCCAGTACTAAAGTATGATTTGGATTTTCACCTTTATGGATTGTGTATATAGTAAGACCTATCCCCAATTCAAGAATAGTAAGCACCAATAATATCCAGAATGTTTTCCATATCCTTTTTACCTGTGTACCATCATCATGATGAGCCAAATCTGCTGTTGCAACTTGTGACATATTTAAATCTTTTACTGGTTTATTGGTTTATCCGTTTATTGGTTAATCGGTTTATCCGTTTATTCCCCTTTACGGGATAAGTGCTATACAAGATAAAAACATAAAAATACAAACACCCAAACAAGATCTACAAAATGCCAGTACAATCCTGCTTTCTCTATCATTTCATAATGGCCTCTTAACTCAAAATGTTTAAGTTTTGTTTTAATCAACATCACTGCATTAATGATTACTCCTGAAAATACATGGAAGCCATGAAAGCCTGTAATACCAAAAAAGTATCCTCCAAATGCTATAGGTCCGGGAGTTGCCACTTCTTTACCGTTAAATAAAGTTTCTGGCCCCCATGGATTGTGCGTAACTGTAGTTCCCCATTTTTGTAAAACACCATTCACTAAAACTTCATGCTGCCCTGTAATTAAATGCGTCCACTCCCAGGCCTGGCAACCCAAAAAAGCAAGCCCACCGAGAATGGTAAAGATCAACCACTTCTCAACTCCCTTTCTGTTCATATTATGCCCATCGTGAACTGCCAATACCATTGTAACAGAACTAAGAATCAATATAAATGTCATAAGACTTACAAACGCCAGTGGCAAATTAGCATGACCGGTTAAAGGAAATGCATTAAAAACATGGTTAGCATCTGCCCAAACATTTTGACTAAATCTTATTGTGCCATACGATATCAGAAAGGCGCCAAATGTAAAAGCATCGCTCATTAAAAAATACCACATCATTACTTTTCCATAGCTAATATTAAAAGGGCTTTTACCGCCGCTCCATAATTTAGTTGTTGGTTGTACTGTTGCTGTCGTCATTATCTAACTTTAAATTATCACAAAAATAAAAGTTTAAATGTTGTTTATCGTATCATCAATAAAAAAAATAATAAATAAATCCAAAGCAGATCTACAAAGTGCCAGTAAGTGCTGATCATTTCCACAGGAACTGCCGAATATGTTTTCTGCCTTCTGCTAAAAGCTTTTAAAAACATTATTAGCAATGCTATTACTCCACCGATAACGTGAACTGCATGCAGCCCAATTATCGGGTATAAAAAAGATACTGATACATTTTTAGTTAACGTGATTCCCTGGTGCCATAACTGTACAAATCCTGTTACCTGCAATGCAATAAATAAAACGCCGAGAAAAAATGTTGCCATCAACATCCGCCTGTATTTAGCCATTGCCTTTTCGCGGAAGGCACGAACTGCAAGCCAGACAGTAACACTGCTCCCGGCGATAACTGCTGTAGAAAACCAAAATGTTACAGGCAGGTCAAACTCAAACCAGTTGGGTTGATTGCGTTTAATTATGTAGGCACTTGTTAGCCCTGCAAACATCATTGTAATGCTACCAATAGCTATCCACAACGTAAACTTGTGAGGATGTATTTTTTTTCTTTGCTCTGTCATCACTAATTCCATAATAATTTAGCCTCCTTAAACCTCACCCTATAGGGAAGATTTTTAAAATTTTTTTAAATTTGATACACCTTATCAAACAGCAGTGCCAGTAAAACGATCATCAAATAAAAGTAAGAGCTGAACATTACTTTTTTTGCAGCGGCAACATCCATCTTTATAAACAACATTACGCTTACAAACACCATCCATAAATTACAAAATAACACGATCCACAATGATGTGATGCCGCTTATGTTGTAATAATATGGCAGTATACCCACGGGTATCATCAACATTGAATATATTATTGTTTGCGCTGCAGTAAATTTTGTTGGGCCCTTGTCACTTGGTAATAATTTAAATCCTGCATTTGAGTAATCTTTATGTGCCACCCAGGCTATTGCCCAAAAATGCGGGAACTGCCAAAGAAATTGTATCCCGAATAACACCCATCCTCCAGCGCTAAAGGAATCTGTTGCAGCAACCCATCCTATTAAACAAGGCAAAGCTCCGGGGAAAGCACCTACTAAAACAGAAACTGAATTTATTTTTTTTAATGGCGTATAAATAAACGCATACAAAAACAAGCTGAACAATCCTATCATCGCACTGGCAAAGTTGAACCAGTACCACATTATTAAAACACCTATCGTACCTGTTATAATCGCAAATGTGTAAGCTTCATTAGCCGTCATCCTTCCTGCAGCTACCGGTCGTGTGGATGTTCTTTTCATCAATGCATCTGTATCTTTTTCAACAGCCTGATTAATTGCGTTTGCAGAGCCGGTGATAAGCATGCCTGCAGTAAATAATAAAAGAACTGATGCAAGATCAAACCTGGTGTTCGGAGCAAGTAAATAACAAACCACGCAACTAAATACAACCATAAAACTCAACGTGAATTTTATGAGCTGAAAATAATCTTTCACTTTGCTTGCTACAGCAAAGGATGCAGATCCGTTGAACCCCTGTACCTCTTTATTCATTGCTACCAAGATAAACTTATTTAAAAATGCCCCGATCCAATCAGGGCATTTATCTTTTGAATATTATTTTAGATGCGCTTCAAAATCGATACCCATCAATGCTTACTTTCATCTTCACCAACAGGTTCTGTTTGCGGAATGAAATCTCTTCCATCTTTTCCGTAATCATAAGCCCAGCGATGCACTTCAGGAATTTCTCCGGGCCAGTTGCCGTGCCCCGGACGAATGGGTGTTGACCATTCCAGCGAAGCTGCGCCCCATGGATTTAATGTAGTCACTTTTCTTCCTTTAAAAATTGAATAGAAGAAGTTAAATACAAACAAAAGCTGGGCTGCAAAAACTATTATTGAAACAAAACTTATGAATTGGTTAAGTCCTGCAAACATTTTAAAAGATTCCCAATTGGTAAAATCATAATAACGACGTGGCATACCTGCGAGTCCTTCGTAATGCATTGGCCAAAAAATAAGATACGAGCCGATCATTGTAACC
>JBKJSX010000238.1:0-7475 GCA_046594375.1 Chitinophagaceae bacterium | reverse complement strand
CCATTCCTTCGGCTGTAAACAAACCTGCCACAATTTATCCTCATCACTCCCCGGTTGTGGTTTATAATCATATTCAAAACGCACTGTTGGCGGCAGGCTCATTAAAATACTTTCTGTTCTTCCATTTGTTTGTAAGCCAAAGGTTGTTCCCTTATCATGTAACAAATTAAATTCAACATACCTGCCTCTTCTTATTTCCTGCCAGTGTTTTTCTTTTTCTGTATAAGTAATTTCTTTTCTTTTTTTAACGATTGGAATGTAGGCAGAAATAAAAGCATTACCACATGCATTTCCAAAGTTCATCCAAAATTCAGGATCATGTTTTTCATCCGGTCTTTGATGATCATAAAAAATTCCACCTATACCCCTTGTTTCACAATTGCGATGTTTGTTGGTAAAATATTCATCACAATTTTTTTTAAAGAGAGAATAAAAATCTTCATCAAATTCGTCGCAAACATTTTTATAAGACTGGTGAAAATGTTTCGCATCTGCTTCAAATAAATAATAAGGAGTAAGATCGGTGCCGCCACCAAACCACCTGTCGCTTACTTCATTTTGATCATTATACAATTCAAACATCCTGTAATTAAAATGGATAGTTGGTACGAATGGATTAACAGGATGTAGCACAGAACTTATACCGCAGGCAAACCAAGTCTCTCCTTCAAGATTCATAAACTTTCGCATCTTATCTGTTACATACCCATAAACAACGGAGGTGTTAACGCCGCCTTTTTCAAACACATTTCCATTTTGAATGATCCTTGTTAACCCGCCACCACCTTTGCCTTCAGCCCGTTGCCATTCATCCTGAAAAAATTTTGCCTTGCCATCAACTTCTTCTAACTTATTACAAATACTATCCTGCAATTGATGGATGAGTTCTATCCATGCACCCCTGTATTCTTTTGTTTCAGTTTTATGCATTTTTAATTTGATACTCTTTTACTGCCTCAACAAAGGCCTTTGCATTATCTACAGGGATATTGGGTGTGATGCCATGACCAAGATTTGCAATATAATTCTGCACACCAAAAGCGTCAATCATTGCATGCACTTCTTTTTTAATTTGCGGAATCGGCAATAACAATTTAGCCGGATCAAAATTTCCCTGCAGCGTTATGTTGTTATTGGTTAGTTCTCTTGCCATCTGTGGAGTGATGCACCAGTCAATTCCCAAAGCTGATGCACTGCTTTTACTCAAGTCTTCTAATGCATACCAGCTTCCTTTAGGAAATAAAATTACAGGCGCATCATCTTTTAAAGCTTCTGCAATTTGAAGTAAGTAGGGCTGTGCAAATGTTTTAAAATCTGCAGGACTTAGTGTTCCGCTCCAGCTATCAAAAACCTGCACAACATCAGCACCGGCTTTTGTTTGTGCTTTTAAATATTGTATCGTGATGTCTGTTATCTTCTGTAATAATTGATGCGCTAATTGTGGCTGCGTAAAACAAAATTGTTTTGCTTTATCCCATGTCTTGCTCCCTTTCCCTTCAACCATGTAACAAAGAATAGTGAATGGTGCACCTGCAAAACCTATTAGCGGAACACGACCATTTAATTCCTGTTTTATAAGAGTCAATGCCTTCATCACATAGCTTAATGTTTCTTCAACATTATCGGTGACCAATGCATCAATATCTTTTTGATTGCGGATAACATTGGATAAGGAAGGTCCTTTCCCTTCTTCCATTAAAACTTCTATACCCATCGCCTGCGGGATGACAAGAATATCACAAAAAATAATTGCGGCATCTACACCAACCTGGTCAACAGGCTGCAATGTTATTTCACAGCTAAGTTCCGGTGTTTGCACCCGGGTAAAAAAATCGTATTTAGCTTTCAGTTTTAAATAGTCAGGCAAATATCTTCCTGCCTGCCGCATCATCCAAACCGGGGGACGCTCAACTTTTTCTTTTCTTAATGCCCTTAATAATAAATCGTTCTTCAATTGCATGCTATGCTATTTTGGTTGTGCTGAAATGTGCTATCACTCTATCTATCATCTCATCTTCGGCAGGGGACTCGGCAATGATCAGATCTTTATTTGTATGTTGATGGATTGCATCGGCAGTTGTTTTACCTATAGCAAAAATTTGTGTTTGTTCGTTTATCTTATTTAAAGAGAAAAAACTTTTTACCGCACTCGGGCTGAAAAATAAAATGCCGTCATAAACTTTCCTGGAAAGCTTTTGAGGGGTTTCCAGTGTTTCGTACACAATTATCTCTTCCACTTCAATTGCTTCGGCTGTAAGTTTTTGCGGCAATTCTTCCCTGCGTTGTTTGCCACAAAAGAAGATCACATTTTTAATTTCTTTATCCTGCAATATCACATCACTTAATTCCGATGCACTGTAAGCGGTGCCCGAAATTTTTTCTTCCCCGAATATTTTAGAAACAAGATTTTTAGTTGATTGCCCAATACAAAATATTTTCCATGGAACTTCTGCATTTACTATCTGGTCGAAGGCCTGCACGGCATTCTTACTTGTAAAAACTGCTGTAATATTTTGTTGTAAAAAACTTTTTAATGTTTTTTTTAACTCATCAGTATTTATAGGGGATGTTGTAATAAACGGTATCTCGTCAATCAATACATCCTGGGTGCCTGCTTTATAAACAGCCTCTTTACTGAGTGTTTTTGTACTTAATATTTTTAGTTTAGTTTTTTTCATTTCTAATTGCGTGAATAATATTTTGTGCTTTTGTATCTTTTAAAATTTCGTTGGCAGCAATAACGCCTAACAGTTCACTGTTTTTTATTAACTCTTCTTTTACTATTTCAATCATTTCTTTTCCATCAACATTGCAGATATTTCCTTTAAAAATTATTTTATCCTCTTTTACTTCGGCTAATGCGCTTATTGGTGTTGAACAGCCTCCCAATAAAGTGCGGAGAAAATCTCTTTCCAGCTTTGTACATAAATCAGTATGTGTATCATTAAAGTCTTTACATGCTTCAAAATAAAATGAGTCATCGTCTCTACATACGATCATGATCGCTCCCTGTGCCGGCGCCGGTAACATCCAGTCAAGATCAATGGAATTTTCAGGACGAAGATTTATTCTTTCTAAGCCGGCAGCGGCAAAGATGGCGCCTTTCCAATCATTCTTATAAACTTTTCTCATACGTGTATTAATATTTCCACGCAGATTATCGAACGAGTGATTAGGATAGCGATGCAACCATTGTGCTTTACGGCGAATACTGCTTGTTGCAATAATGCCGGCGCTGTTCCTCTCTTCTAAAAATTCTTTATCATTTTTATAAACAAATACATCTTTATAAGAACCCCTTTTTAAAACCGCAGCTTGTTTAATTCCTTTAGCTAATTGCGTAGGCACATCCTTCATTGAATGAACTGCGACATCAATTTTGTTATTTAAAAGAGCAGCATCCAATGTTTTTGTAAAGATTCCCTGAACACCTAATTCATACAAAGGCGTTATGGTATTGATATCACCTGCGCTTTTTATGAAAACTAATTCAGAAGAAAAACCATGTTCGTTTAAAAGATTTTGAACCAGTGTTGCCTGCCACACAGCTAATTCACTTTCACGTGTACCTATTTTAAGCGTTGGCTTCATATTCCGGTCCAAAGTAATTATTCAATGCGTGAATATATTGGCAGCCTTTATTATTTTCTGTTCGCAATTGCACGGCAAGAAAGGAAACTGTTTTATGTATTTTTTCTTTGCTGTTAACAAAAGTTGTTCCGCAGGCTAATTCATTAAGGTGGGATTTTATTTTGCGCAATACAGGGTTGTTAGACTGGATTAAATACCAATCCTTAAGTTCATCAATTGTTTCATCAATTATCTGTAATGCTTTTGGTAATTCGGCTTTGCGCTTATCAATTGTTTTATCGAGTATGGCTGATATCTCATCAACGTTCATTAGTTCAATTCCCTGTAGATTTTTTATGGCCGGATCAACATTTTGGGGTATGGAAAGATCAAGGATCAATCTTGCTTTTTCTTTTGTAAAAAAAGAAGGAAGGATAGTATATGATTCTGCAGAAGTGCTTACTATCACTATGTCTGCATCGTTTGCAGTAGTTGCCAGGTCCTCATAGGGAATAAAACCTGCATCACACTTTTCAGCAAGTTCGTTTGCTTTCTCATTCGTACGGTTAGCGAACATGAGCCTACACCCGGGTAAATATGTTTTCAGATTTCCGGCAATATTATTTCCAAATTTTCCTGTCCCAAAAAGCAGGATCTTTTTATTGGCAAGATCAGGAATCCTTTGTTTTATTATTTCGATAGCAGCATAGGAAACAGAAACGGTTCCAGAACTGAGCTTTGTTTCTGTCTTAATTCTTTTTGAAGCTACGATCGCAAAATTTATTAACCGCTCTAAAAAACTGTTGATACAATTATTTGTCTTCGCAAATTTTACTGCCAATTTTAATTGGGATAAAATTTCATGATCACCGACTATCTGCGAATCAATACCTGCAGCCATTTTAAAAAGATGATCCACTGCTTTTAATCCCTGGTGAGTATAACCATGCTCAATAAAATCTTTAATTCTTCCTTGCGTATGAAGGCAAAGCAATTCAATAAGTTCCTGTGGCGAAGCACTTATGCCATATATCTCGGTGCGGTTACAGGTAGAAAGTACAAATGCACCCGGGATATATTTTTTTACTGCTTCCTGTAGTAACTGCTCACATTGCTCAGTGGTTAAAGAAAATTTACCCCTCACAATTACATCGCTCTTGCGGTAATTGATACCGGCGATACAAAAGTTAGAAAGAAAATCGTGGTGGGTAATGTTCATAATTTTATCTACACAAAAATATTTTTAAGTGAGTTGTATTAAGTCACGGCTATGTCATAAGAACATTCGGTGGAGATGACATTGGTCAGTGCAAAAAGAATATTTTATGAGATGGATCATGAATGGAATGGTTTACGTATTAGCGTTTACATTTGCAAATATTTTATTCAATGGCAAATACTAAGAAAGGAATTTTATTAATGAACCTGGGTTCGCCGGAATCAACAGAAGTAAAGGATGTAAAAAAATATCTTGATGAATTTTTAATGGATGAAAGGGTGATTGATTATCCATATTTATTCAGGTTGTTGCTTGTAAAAGGTATCATCACTCCAATCCGTTCTGCAAAATCTGCTGAGGCATACAAAACTATATGGACAAAAGAAGGATCGCCATTGATTGTAAATACAAAACATTTGCAACAGGCTCTGCAAAATGAAGTTGAAGAACCTGTTGAAATCGCCATGCGTTACGGTACTCCCTCTCCGGAAGAGGGCTTTAATGCATTATTAAAAAGAGAACCCGGGTTAGAAGAAGTAATTGCAGTGCCGCTTTATCCGCATTATGCAATGAGCAGTTATGAAACTGCCGTGGAATATGCAAAGGAGGTTCATAAAAAAAATAATTATGGTTTTAAGTTATCATTTATAAAACCTTTTTATAACGAACAGAATTATTTGCATGCACTTGCTGAAAATATAAAATCATATTTACAAAAAGATTACGATCATCTTTTGTTCAGTTATCATGGAGTGCCGGGCAGGCATATAAAGAAAAGCGATGTAACCGGTTGCCATTGTTTAAAAGTTAATAACTGTTGCGAGGTTGATTCTCCGGCGCATGAATTTTGTTATCGTCACCAGGTGATCACTACAACAAAATTGGTGACAGAGATTTTGAATATTCCCAAAAGCAAGTACAGTATTTCATTCCAATCACGATTAGGGAAAGGATGGCTTACACCTTTTACTGATTTTCGTTTAAAAGAATTACCCGGCGAAGGAGTAAAAAAATTATTAATAATTTGTCCTGCTTTTGTAAGTGATTGTTTGGAAACTTTAGAAGAGATCGCCATGAGAGGAAAAGAGATCTTTATGGAAGCAGGCGGCGAATCTTATGAAATGATACCTTGTTTAAATACAAATCCATCATGGATAAAAGCGATTGAAGGATATGTACAGGATATTAAAGATGGTAAAACTGAAATGATCTTAAAATGATTGCAGCATGACATATTTCTATGTAAAGGCATTGCATATAATTTTTGTGATCACATGGTTTGCCGGATTATTTTATATTGTTCGTCTTTTTATTTACAGTGCAGAAGCCAACCTTAAAACTGAGCCTGAAAAAACTATTCTCCTAAAACAATTGGGCTTAATGCAAAACAGGCTTTGGTACATCATTACATGGCCTTCAGCAATACTTACTATCATCTTTGGTGGATGGATATGGTATTTGTATGGAAGCTTGCCAACATGGCTGCTGGTAAAACTTTGTTTTGTAGCAGGTTTGTTTCTATATCATCTTTCTCTGCATGCAATTTTAAAGCAACAGGAAAGAGGAGTGTTTAAATATTCTTCCCAGCAGTTGCGTGGATGGAATGAAGTGGCAACACTTTTTCTTGTCATCATAGTAATGCTGGCAGTGGTTAAACAAATGCTTAGCGTAGCCTGGGCAGTTGCGGGTATGGTAGCTTTTGCAATAGTGCTAATGATTGCCATTAAGCTTTATAAAAAATTAAGGGAAGATTAATATTTATTTTGATTTTGACATAAGCAGTAACAAGATTTTTTTGTGTACTGTAATTTTTTTTTGCAAATAAACTTTAATCAGGAAGCCTTTTCAAAAAAAGTTAAAATTTTGCAGTTAATCCAACATAAAAGCTTCTGCCTACTGATGGAATAATTCCTGGTCCGGGGTATTCATCTGTTCTTCGTGTGAAGTATGATTTATCAGTTAAATTATTTGAACCAAATTTAATTGCATAGTTTTTTATTTTGTAAGTAGCACTGATGTCAATAACCGTATATGCCGGGATATAACCTGCAACCGGGTCTTGACTTATTTTTTCATTTGACGCATCGCCATAAGCATCGCCAACGGAGTTTACCTGAAAAGTGGTTGAGAAATTACTGTTGTTGAAAATTAATCCTATTCGATTGATGCTTTTAGCTGCTGCTTCCACTCTGTTTCCTTTAAAATCTCCGCTTGTATATTTTGCGTCTATGTATGCAAATGAATTGAAAATGCTTAAACCATATTTTGATTTTGTATTTAGATATTTTAAAAGGTTGAACTCTACATAACTTTCAATTCCCTTGTGAACACTATTTGCAATATTGGTTCTTATTGAATATTGATTTCCTGCTACTGGGTCAGTTTGAACTAACACACCTATTCTATTATTGTATGCCATATAAAAACCACCTATATCAAAGTTTAGAAAGTTTTTGATCGTTCCTCTATAACCCAAATCGGTATTGAAGCCATAAGCATCTTTTAAATTAGGATCAATACGCGATGTTACTCCAAAAGGTTGTAATTGACTATAATCAATAGGGCGGTATGCCTGACTGAAATTGCCATAAATATTCGTGTTGTTAGTTGGTTTAAATTCTAAGCCTATCCCAAATAATGGGAATGTCCTGTTGCGGTTTTCATTTGGAATTTGTTTTATAGTATT
>JBKJSX010000039.1:0-5584 GCA_046594375.1 Chitinophagaceae bacterium | reverse complement strand
CTTTGATATCCGCTTCTATCTTTTGCATGTCGGGGATCATTCTGTCACTTTCTTTTCCCCCTGCGTAAAAAAACAATTTTGAATTTATTTTCTTCCCTGTTTTGTTTAGGTCTTCTTCAAGCTTTGGAGCAGTCCAGAAAGCAGGAGAAAAAATTCCTGCACCACCAAATACAGCCGGGTATTTCATTAGAGCATATAATGATATCAGTCCTCCCATGGAACTTCCTGCAATAAAAGTATTTTTCTTATTTGATAATGTGCGGAAATTTTTATCGATATAGGGCTTTAATGTGTTCGCTAAAAAGTCTACGTATTTATCTCCTTCACCGTTTCCGTAAGGTTTAAATTCGTAAGGATTGTATTCATTCATGCGTTTTGCGCCATTATCAATTCCTATAACAATGCATTTTTTTCCCCCTTCTTTAAATAAAGAATCTAAACATTCATCAACACCCCATTCGCCAAAACCTGAAGTTGCCTCATCAAATAAATTTTGTCCGTCATGCATATAAATAACCGGGAATTTTTTTTTAGTTGTTGCATATTCAGCAGGAAGATAGATCCATATTCTTCTTGTCCGGTTTAATTGAGGCATATTAAACGCAGAATCCAAAACACTTACATGCGATGAGGCAGTATGTTTTCTTGCGATTGGTTCTAATTTAAAATCATCACTCCATCCGTTTATAGATATATTTATGACAGTATCTTTTGTTACAGTTAATGTTCTGTTGCCAACGTCTTTTCCATCTTTTGTAGTTTCTACTTTCGTCCAACTGCCTCTTGTAAATTTATATTCATAGTTACCTGCAGGTAATTGCAGATCAAGAAATGAACTTTCAGAATTTGTGACTTTAAACTTATACCTGTTATCATAAGGATTCCAAATATTAAAATTGCCGGCAATAAATATCGTATCGTTTGTATGTGATGATGGGTTTTCTTTTATAATAAACTTTACATGAAATTGTGCGGATGCGGAACTAAATAGCAAAAAGAAAAAATAAGGAAATAAATTTTTTCTGGAGAAGATATTAAATATCATTTGTTCTTTTGAAGATAAAGATATCAGAAGGCTTTTAAACAAATGATGTGAGGGGAAAACAAATGTAACTTTTGTGTGTAATTAAATTCTCCATTCAATAATGTTATTTACCCATTGAGCATTATAGGGAGCAATTACTTTTATGTAGTTATCAGAAAAACCTTCCATCATTCCATTTTTATTGTAGCCTTCAAATAATACTTTGCGTGTTTCGCCGGAATGTTGCTGTGTAAAATATTGTAGTTTTTGGTAAGAAAGATTACGCAATATTTTATTTCTTGCATTTCTAACTTTTACCGGGACAATAGGCTTAATTGTAGTTGCGTATGTATTATCTCTTTCGGAGTAAGTAAATACATGCAGGTACGAAACATCAAGTGAATGTAGAAAATCAAATGTCTCTTTAAAATCTTCATCCCTTTCGCCTGGAAAGCCAACGATAACATCTGCACCAATACAACAATCAGGAATTAAATTTTTTATAAGATCGATCTTCTCCCGGTATAATTCTTTTTTATACCGCCTCCGCATTGCAGCAAGAATCCTGTTGCTGCCACTTTGTAAAGGGATATGAAAGTGCGGCATAATTTTTTTACTGGCTGCAACAAATTCTATTATATCTTTTGTAAGCAAATTGGGTTCAATAGAAGATATGCGGTAGCGATCTATATCTTCTAAATTTTCCAAAGTTTGTATAAGAGAATAAAAGTTACCTCCTTTTTTCGCATCAATCTTCGCATTTCTTGCCCCCTCTCCACTTGTGGAGAGGGTTGGGGTGAGGGGGGTGAGGTAATCTCCTAAATTAATTCCGGTCAAAACAATTTCCTTCACACCGGAATTTGCAAGTTCCTTTACGTTTGCAATAATATTTTCTATTGAATCGCTTCTGCTTTTACCACGTGCCATCGGGATGGTGCAGAAGGAACAATTATAATCGCAGCCGTCCTGTACTTTTAAAAAACTTCTTGTTCTTTCTCCTAGAGAAAAAGACGAATTAAATCCGGAAACTTCCTCAATATCACAACTACATATTTTAGTCGCATCACCTTTTGTAAGTTGCTGTAAATGATGTGTAATATTAAATTTTTCCTGTGCCCCTAAAACGAGATCTACACCATCAATAGCTGCAATTTCCTTCGGTTTTAATTGCGCATAACATCCTGTGATAACCACCATAGAGGCCGGAGCTTTTCGCTGAATTTTTCTAACGAGTTGCCTGCATTCTTTATCTGCATTATCAGTTACCGAACAGGTATTAATTACATACACATCTGCAAGTTCATCAAAATCTTTTTTTATAAAACCATCCTTCTCCATCAACTTTGTTATTGCTGATGATTCAGAATAGTTGAGCTTGCAACCCAGCGTATGTACAGCTACCGTTTTTTGCATTTGCAAATATACAAATGGATGTGTGCATCTTTGCCTCCACTTAATGTTTATTTAGATGAATAAAAATTGGACAAAATTCAGGTTGATAATTTTTGTTGCAATATTGCTTGGTGCATTTTTAGTCCGCAGGATTTTTCCTTCCTTTAAAACCACTAATCATTCCTCTCAAACCACTCAACAAACAACTCCCGGGTTAAATCGAAATATTGCCAACCTCATTCTTACAAAGCATGCAAAATGTAGAATGGAATGCAGGGATATTACCGAAGATGAAATAAAAGAAATTCTGCATGATGGAAATATCAATTATAATAAGAGTGATTTAAACAATGAACACGGAGCAACTTATGCATTGGAAGGTTATAGTCATGATCACCAGCACCTGCGAATAATTTTTGCGCCTAAGAAGGATGAACTGGTTGTTGTAACCTGTATTGACATCGATAAAGAATGGCATTGCGATTGTAATTAATTGTAAGTTTGTTTCACGATTGTCCTTCAATGAAGATTAAATCTTTTCTTGCCAAACCCTTTGCTGCTTATATCTACAAGCAGATAAAAAAAGGTATAATGACTGCTGTTGCTGATCAGGAATCTTTATTTCAAAATCTTATTAAAGTTGGCATCAAGACTGACTTTGGGAAAGATCATAAGTTTGCGGATATAAAATCACATGAAGATTTTGCGGACCAGGTTCCCATAAGAGATTATGAAGAATTCAAAACTTATATCGATTCTATCAAACAAGGAAGGCATAACGTTTTGTGGAAAGGGTTGCCCATATATTTTGCAAAGACGAGCGGCACAACCAGTGGTGTAAAATATATTCCCATAACAAAAGATTCCATTCCTAATCATATTAATACAGCAAGAAATGCTTTGTTGTGTTATATGGCAGAAACAGGCAACACTGCTTTTGCTGATGGGAAATTAATTTTTTTAAGTGGATCACCGGAGCTTGAAAGGGTAGGAGGAATACCAACCGGAAGATTAAGCGGAATCGTAAATCATCATGTTCCAAAATATTTAAGAGCTAACCAGCTTCCTTCTTTTGAAACAAATTGTATTGAAGATTGGGAAACCAAGCTCGATAAAATTATTGACGAAACGATTGAGCAGGATATGCGTTTGATAAGTGGCATACCCCCATGGATGCAAATGTATTTTGATAAGCTTACTGAAAGAACGGGCAAAAAGATAAAGGATATATTTCCCAACTTTAGCGTGATGGTGCAGGGCGGTGTAAATTTTGAGCCTTACAAAGCAAAGCTGTTTGAGAGCATTGGAAAAAAAATTGATTCGATAGAATTGTTTCCGGCGAGCGAAGGGTTTTTTGCTTTCCAGGATAGCCAGACGGAAGAAGGATTATTGCTAAACACATGCAGTGGAATTTTCTTTGAATTTATTCCTGTCGCTGAATTCTCAAATATTAATCCAACAAGACTTACTTTAAAAGATGTAAAGCCGAATGAAAACTATGTTTTGATAGTAAGCAGCAATGCAGGTTTGTGGGCTTACAATACCGGTGATACTATAAAGTTTGTTTCATGCGATCCGTATCGTCTTTTAGTTACCGGAAGAATAAAACATTTTATTTCTGCTTTTGGCGAACATGTAATTGGAGAAGAAGTTGAGAGCGCTTTATTATCGGCTGCAAAAGAAGAAGGCATTCATGTTACCGAGTTTACAGTCGCACCAATGATCTCTCTAAACGGAACAAAAAGTTATCATGAATGGTTCATTGAATTTGAAAATGTTCCTGTTGATATAGAAAAATTTTCAGAAAGAGTTGACAGCAACCTTCGCAAAAAAAATGTTTATTACGAAGATCTCATCAGCGGAAATATTCTTGATCATTTAAAAATAAGTGTGATACAAAAAGGTGGATTTATAGAATACATGAAAAGCATCGGAAAGCTTGGCGGGCAAAATAAAGTTCCGCGTTTAAGTAACGACAGGCTCATTGCGGATGTGCTCACCCACTGGTCTGTAAAACGATAACAAAGCATTAATAACATTTCTACTTCTTTTTTTTTCAAAACCATTTATATTTGTGCAATCATTTATTAAATTATAAACTGGATTGAACAATATATCAACATATAACAGGCTTCAGTTTTCTCCAATTCCCTTACGGGTAATTTATTTTCTGCCGAATTTATTTCGACGTGGATGCTGATAGGACGAGCAATTAACACTTGCCCCTGTCAGTGAAAAAATCCCTCCGCAATATTTTATCTAATTTTATTCATCATTCAATTTTGCAAAATTGGAACAATCACAAATTATTGTTCGTGTTGCAACATCAGCCGATACAAAATACGCAAACATCATAACCGATGAGATGGCTTCCTCTGCACAGGCACGTGGTACCGGTATTGCAAAACGTTCTCCTGAATACATCTCCAAAAAAATGGAAGAAGGTAAAGCCGTTATCGCTCTTACCCCGGAAAATGATTGGGTAGGGTTTTGTTATATTGAAGCCTGGGGCCATGACCAGTTTGTAGCCAACAGCGGACTGATTGTAGCACCTGCTTACCGTAAAAGCGGAATAGCAAAACAAATTAAAAAAAGAGTTTTCGATCTTTCAAGAGAGAAATATCCTGAAGCAAAGATATTTGGATTAACCACAGGTCTTGCTGTAATGAAAATAAATTCTGACCTGGGTTACGAACCGGTAACTTATTCTGAACTCACCGATGATGAAGAGTTTTGGGCAGGCTGTAAAAGCTGTGTGAACTTTGACATATTGATGAGCAAGGAAAGAAAGAATTGTATGTGTACAGCAATGTTGTACGATCCCAAAGATCATTACGAGCCTGAAGAAACCAAAGAAGAATTTAAAAAACAGTCTAAGTTGTATGAGCGTTTTATGCGAATAAAACAAAGCAGCCTGTTGAATTTTTTTACAGGCAAACACAGCACCGAAAAGAGCGGCGAAAAGAAAAAAACATTTTTATCCCTGTTATTAAATCTATAAATCCAGATAATGGTAAAAAAAATTGTACTTGGTTTTAGCGGAGGATTAGATACTTCGTATTGTGTAAAATATTTGCATGAAGATCTTGGATATGAAGTGCATAGCATAACAGTAAACACGGGAGGTTTTTCAAAAGAAGAAGTAAAGCTTATTGAAGAGCATGCTTA
>JBKJSX010000229.1:0-8350 GCA_046594375.1 Chitinophagaceae bacterium | reverse complement strand
CAGCATCAAGTAAAGTAGCAGGGTGTACAATTGAATTTAGTAATTCCAATTTCTTTTCATCCTTAAATACAATTTCTGAGAGATATTTTCTATCCAGTTTTCCATTAAAGTAAACTTCTTTTCCAAAAGCATTTATTATATCTGCTTTTACTTTCTCATCATCATTCATTAATCTTTTAGACGCAGCATCGGCATAATACACAGGGATACCAAGCACTTCAAAGATGTGCGCCACAGTGCTTTTGCCGCTACCAAGTCCTCCTGTTAATCCGATTTTTAACATCTCTAATAAAATTAAAGTTATTGTTTTTGCTTTTTTTTAAAATTAGTCGCAAGATTCAAAGGTCATTTTTTTTAACCTTACATTTACGAATTAAAAATTAGCATGAGTAAAATATTGCTTGCCTTCGCCTTAATTATTTTTTCCAACTCTGCAATTTGCCAACTTGCAGCAGAGCAGAATACAGGTAAATTATTTCATATTATAACAAACAACGAGGCCTCTGGATCTCCTTTTTTGTATGATGACTGGAAGTCAGGTTCAGTAACCTTGAGTAACGAAAATAAACTTGATAACCTTAAATTAAAATTTGATGTTTTACACAATATATTTTTATTTAATAGGAATGATTCCACTTTTGAATTTGCAGATGATGTGAAAGAAATAAGAATTATGGATGAAGATGCAAAAGAAGGGAATAAGCAACTTATTTTTGAAAAAGTAATAAATGCGAATGATAAAATTCCATCTGGAACTTTTGTACAGGTGTTATCTGCCGGTAAAATAATTTTACTAAAACACTTTTCAAAAAAAATAGAAGGCGAAAACTTTACTAATGGAATAATTACCACTAAAAAACAAATTGTATCTCACAATAGTAATTGGGTTACAGTTAACAACCAAACTATTCCCGTTAAGTTGAACAGCCATTCCTTAGAAGAACTTACCTCCGATAAAAAAGATGAAATGCAAAAGTTTGTAAAAGCAGCAAGATTAAATGCAAAGAATGAAAAAGATTTTGCATTAGCCATAGCTTATTATAATTCTATCAGCACTTCGGGTAAAAAGTAATTTATTTTTTTACTTCTGTAACTGCCTTGTTGATGTTTGCAGTCCACTCCATGCTTACAGCGCTCTTTTCAATTTTGATATAGCTTCCGGGGTTTATCTCAAGTTGCATTGTACCATCATCATTTACTTTGTTTACTGTACCGTGTATGCCGGCAATGGTAACTATCTTATCACCCTTTTGCAGATTTTGCAAAAAATTCTTTTGAAGTTTTGCCTTCTTTGCCTGCGGTCGGATCATAAACATCCAGAACACAAGGATCATCAATCCTAAAAATATAAATTGAAAACCTCCACCACCTTTGTCGCCCTGACCCATCATTAAAAAAATCATTGCTAAATTCATTTTTTTTGTTTTATGTAATTGTTATGTAATTATTTTTTTTCTTCTACTTTTCCTTTTAATTGCAAGATCGGGAAAGCAGGATAAGCATTGGATACTATGGTAACCTCCTTATGAACTTCGCCAACCCTACCCTGGCTGTTAAATACTACTCTTATAAATCCAATTTCACCTGGTTTTACAGGTTGCTCAGGTTTTTCAGGAACTGTACATCCGCAGCTCGCTGTTGCCGTTGTTACTATCAACGGATTTTTTCCGGTATTTTTAAAACGATAACTATATTCTACTTTTTCTCCGTCAGTAACTTTTCCAAAATTATATATAGAGTCAATAATTTGTACAGTTGTTGAATCTTTAAAAACCTGCCCGGAAGGGTCGTGAAGTTTACTATCAGCTTTGGTATTTTTTTTACGGATATCACATGAAAACAAAATGCACGGGAAAACGATAACCATCAAAAATTTATTCATCTCTATTAAAATTTTGGCAAAGGTATTATAAAGTACTGTTTTTAAAATTCTTCTTATGTATTTTATTCTGAGATAAAAGTTCTTTGTGAATATTATCAAGAATTCCATTTACAAAATGACCGCTTTGTTCGGTACTGTATTCCTTAGCAACATCAATATATTCGTTAATTGTAACCTTAGGTGGGATCGTTTCGAAATATAAGAGCTCACAAACACCCATTCTCATGAGTATCATATCCAAAGCTGCTATCCTTTCTGCATCCCAGTTTTTAAGTTTTGGTTTAATGATCTCCATGCAATATTCTTTTTTATCCAGCACACTGTTCAAAAGGTCTTTGGCAAAGTCAGCTTTTTCTTTTGAAAGCATTTCCCCAAAATTAAATGCTGAAGGTTTTTGAAAGAAATTGTCCATTAATGTTACCATCATATCGGCATCATCATCCCAGTGAATAAAATTTTCTTCAACATTATTTATAAAATTTTCTTCTGGCAACATCAGCGTACTGAAAATAAATTCCAGCATTTTCTTTTCTGATTTTTTATCTCTTGCCTGTATGGATATGTAGGTTTTATATTCTTCAGATTGAACTAAAGCCTGGTATGTTTTCTTTATTAATTCTGTATCTATCAGATTTGCTATTCTATATTCTGCGACTGCCTTTTTAAAAGTATTATCTGCAAGAACATTCCATACCAGTTCATTACCCACGATCTTTGTATTGATGTTAAGGTCGCCATGTGTAGGAAGATGTTTTTGAGACCTGCGTACAGCGTCCACTTCTGCATATTTTGCAACTTGTGTGATAAAGTAAACCAGGTAAGTAAACAGTTGTCTGGAATGTTCGAGATTCTTTTCTAAAATTTTTATCGGTTCACCGGGCTTCGTTTCATTGTTCATGGATTCAATAGAATAAAGGGTTTGCATAACCTTTATCCTTATATTTCTTCGGCTTATCATTTCCCTTAACTTAATTGGGAGGCGAAGATATGTAACTTGCTAAACATAAATATTTAACTTTAGGTGGAAAAAAGAATCATGAAAATTTTTTTACTTACCCTTTTATTTTCGTCAATTCTTTGCCATGCTTTTTGCCAAATCATTAATGATATTTCTGGAAGACCTTACCGAAATACATTTGATAATGAATTACTGGGAAGTCCTTTTCTTTTTGAAAATTGGCGGGTTGCAAAAATTAAATTAAAGACACTTGGAGAATTTGATAATGTAAAGGTGAAGTTTAACCCTTTCAATAATTTATTTTATTATAACAAAAATGATTCTTTGTATGAATTTATAGATGAATTGGAAGAAGTGCGAATTAAAAATAATGATCATTTAAATGAAAGTGGGTATGATATTGTTTTTACGAAAGATATTTATACTAATGATAAAGTAAGTACCGGCGCATTTGTGCAGATTTTATGTAAAGGGAAAATAACTATAATAAAATATTTTAAAGGTAAAATTGACGAAAATAATGAAAGCAGCACTTTTGGCAGCCAGGGAAAAACAAAAAAACTTATTACAACCAGTACAGTATTAGCAATAACCAATAACCAAACCCAAAGCATACAATATAATCTCAAAAAACTTCAACTACTTACCATAGATAAAACATCTGAAATAAATAATTTTATAAAATTAAAGGGATTGAATATAAAAAAAGAAGTGGATTTTGTAGTAGCAGTAGCTTATTATAATTTTATAAGTATGTGAATTTCTATGAATGAAAATTTGTCGCATCTCTGATAACTAACAACTGCCAACTCACGCATATATCTGTCATCTAATCTGAAATAGTCTGTTTGGTACAAATATTCGTGGTACATTTGCACCCAATTAAAAAAATAAATAAATAAGTTATGGCAAAAGAAAATTTTGAGCTCTTTGATGACAGGGTTCTTGTAAAACCAAATGCAGCGGAAGAAAAAACTGCCGGCGGTATAATAATCCCCGACACTGCAAAAGAAAAACCTCAAAAAGGTACAGTGATAGCAGTAGGAAAAGGTAAGTATGCTGAGCATACAGGAAATCTTATTCCATTACAAATAAAGACCGGCGATATCGTTATGTACGGTAAGTATGGGGGAACTGAAATTAATCTTGATGGTGAGGATTACCTCATCATGAGAGCTTCGGATATCTTAATGAAAGTAAACTAATTATTTTTTAAACCAATCCCGGTACTTCGGGATTCTAATCAAATTAAAATTATGTCAAAACAAATATTATTTGAAATTGATGCCCGCAATAAAATGAAGAGGGGTGTTGATACACTGGCTAATGCAGTCAAGGTAACCCTGGGACCTAAAGGTCGTAATGTGGTAATTGAGAAAAAATTTGGCGCACCCGGTATTACTAAAGATGGTGTTACTGTTGCTAAAGAAATTGAGCTGGAAGATCCGATTGAAAATATCGGTGCACAGATGGTAAAAGAAGTTGCCAGCAAAACTGCTGATATTGCAGGTGATGGTACAACAACAGCAACCGTTCTTGCCCAATCAATAATCGGCGAAGGTTTAAAAAATGTTGCTGCCGGTGCAAATCCAATGGATCTTAAACGTGGTATTGATAAAGCCGTTATTGCTGTTGTTGAGCATCTTAAAAAACAATCTCAAACAGTTGGTGATAACAATGAAAAGATCGAACAGGTTGCTTCTATCTCTGCAAATAACGATGCTACTATTGGTAAACTGATTGCTGAGGCAATGCAAAAAGTTGGAAAAGAAGGTGTGATAACTGTTGAAGAAGCAAAAGGAACTGACACAACTGTTGAGGTTGTGGAAGGTATGCAATTCGACAGAGGTTATATTTCTCCATACTTTGTAACCAACAGCGAAAAAATGGAAGTTGAGTTGGAGAATCCTTACATATTAATTTATGATAAGAAGATTTCTTCAATGAAAGATATTCTTCACATTCTTGAGAAAGTTGCTCAAAGTGGTCGCCCACTATTGATCATTGCTGAAGATCTTGATGGAGAAGCATTGGCAACGTTAGTTGTAAATAAATTGCGTGGTACGCTTAAAGTGGCTGCTGTAAAGGCTCCGGGCTTTGGTGATCGCAGAAAAGAAATGCTCCAGGATATTGCGGTACTTACAAAAGGTATTGTTATTAGTGAAGAGCAAGGATACAAATTAGAGAATGCTGATCTTACTTATTTAGGAGAAGCCTCATCTGTAACTATTGATAAAGACAACACAACAGTTGTTGGTGGTAAAGGTGCTAAAGAAGATATTACTGCAAGAGTAAATCAAATTAAAGCTCAGATAGAAACAACAACATCTGATTACGATAAAGAAAAATTACAGGAGCGTTTGGCAAAATTAAGTGGTGGTGTTGCTGTATTATATATCGGCGCTGCAACTGAAATTGAAATGAAAGAAAAGAAAGACAGAGTGGATGATGCATTGCATGCTACAAGAGCTGCTGTTGAGGAAGGTATTGTACCTGGTGGAGGTGTTGCTTACATCCGTGCTATTGAAAGTCTTGATGGACTTAAAGGTTTAAATGATGATGAAACTACCGGTGTTCAGATCGTGAGAAGAGCAGTTGAGGAACCACTTCGCCAGATTGTTGTTAACAGCGGAATTGAAGGCAGCATTGTTGTTCAAAAAATAAAAGAAGGTAAAGCTGATTTCGGATTTAATGCACGTACTGAGGTTTATGAAAATCTTTTTGCAGCAGGTGTAATTGTTCCAACTAAAGTTGCGAGAATTGCTCTTGAAAATGCAGCATCTATTGCAGGTATGTTACTAACTACAGAATGCGTTATTTCTGATAAGCCTAAAAAAGATGATGGTGGTGGAAGCCATCCTCCAATGGGCGGCGGCGGAATGGGTGATATGGGTTATTAATTAGTTTATTCTTCATAGATATTTGATCCCCGGTATACATTAAAAGTATTCCGGGGATTTTCTTTTTACCAGGTAGCCCCCTTGAAGTTTATTTGATTTTAGATTTTTTATTTAAAAAGTAAAGAATTATCCATTTGGTTTAAAGCATAAACTTTTCTACTCTTCCCTTTGGTAAGGGCTTTAGTAAAATACTGAGTCAGAATAAAAAATTTGTGGGAGGGGGTTTACTTCGCTTCAACGTATGCTTTACCCTTATAGAAATATTTATTAAGAGAATCTTTTATATAAGTTGTATCGCTGAGAGGCAGTTTGTAGGGCTCAGCAACCTTATACAATAACGAATCAGTTGTGTACATAATTACTTTATGCCCCAATTGTTTGTATTTGCCTAATGCTTTCTCTGCTTCTGCTTCATTGATTGTCTCCTTAAATACAATTTTAAATGTATAGCCATCGGTTGTCGTTGCCAAAGGTTGTGTGATTACTGAATCTTTTTTTACAGCTACGGTATCTGTATTAGTTTGCAAAGGCTGAGTTTCACTAACATCACCGGTCTCGTTTTTCTTAAATAAAAAATAATATGCAGCTGTTGCCAATCCCAATATTATCGCAATAATAATTATAACGTTTCTTGCAGTGTGGCTTTTAACTTCTGAATCATAGTCAGGAAATAATCCTGATTTTTCCTCAGCTTCATTTTCTTTTAATGCCTTGGGAGCTTCAATTCTCGGCGTAATAAATTGCCCGGGAAGAAAAACCAATTCTCCTGATTGTGCTTTATCTAATGTTCCCAAACCTTCAATGGTAAAAGGTTTACCGATATTTAAAAATTGTCTGCCGAGCATTAGGAAAGAATCAAGATCAGCTGATGCCAATGGATGTATTTTCTTGGTATACTTTACTATTGCACTAACAAGCTCTACATCTTCACCAACTTTAGGATTGTACTCAAAGGTTATAGCACGGTCAGGAATTACTATTCCTTTATCAGAATCCGCGGGTAACGATACCGAACTATCCAAACTAAATATACCAATGCCCTGTAATGTAATTTTTTTGCTGCTTAAAAGATGCTGAACAAGAACCTGCTCAATTTTCACATTAAAATATTTAAGGTCGACAAACCTACCTATTCTTGCTCAATTCACAAAACCCAAAAAATTAGGTCATTAGGTAAATAGTCTTTTGTCATTACGTTTCATTAATCATAATAATTTATTTACGTAATCACTTATCTACACGATGACTAAGATCGATTGATCGTATTTTTGCAACATGATAACCCATCAGGAATTACTCTTTATAAATTATTGGGAAGCCAACAGGGACAAGCAAAAGAAAACATTTTATCAACTTGCTATTGGATTGCCGGTGGGATTGGTTTTTGCATTACCTGTTTTATTAAGTGTACTATTTCATGATTGGTATAAACAGATGACGTTTATTTCCGATTCACAAATCACAATAATTTTAATTACAGTGTTGGGTATTGCTGTTTTTTTTTCACTTTTCCGTATGAAATTTAAATGGGAAGAAAATGAGCAACGTTACAAAGAGTTAAAGTTTAAGGAAAGCAAAACTTAGCCATCCTTTTGTAGTTTTTAATCTCTTATTTTGCGAGACAATTTTATAAAAATGAAAAAAATTCTTTTTGGTTTTGTTATTCTTTCTGTGATATCCTATTCATGTTCAAAAAAAGATGCAACATGCGGTTATTCTGATTCCAATATTACAGCACCTGCAAGTGAAATAGCTAATGTTCAATCTTACCTTACAACAAATAGTATCACTGCTACACAACATCCGTCAGGTTTTTTTTATAAGATAAACCAGGTTGGCACAGGTGGGGCAGTGGTTAATTTATGTACTATGGTTACTGTTAAGTATGCAGGCAGGTTAACTAACGGTACTTACTTTGACCCAACAACTGCAGGTACAGTATCCTCAGCAACCTTTGCCTTATGGCAAGTTATTGTTGGTTGGCAAAAAGGAGTGCCTTTAATAAGTTCAGGAGGAAAGATCACTTTATATATTCCACCATCATTAGGTTACGGTAGTACCGCCAAAGGTAATATTCCGGCCAATTCAATTTTAATTTTTGATATCGAACTCGTTAGTGTTTCTTAAACATTAGTTGCAATCAGTAATATTTTTTTGCTTCAGGCTGTACCTTGTTACAAGGAACTAAAATTCTCTTTGCGTAACTTTATAATTCATGAGCCACGAAGCTATCTCAGTTTTTGACATGTTTAAGATTGGTATTGGACCATCAAGCAGCCACACGTTAGGCCCATGGCGGGCAGCAGGAATGTTTGTAGAATCTCTGCTTAATAAAAATAGTTTATCTGAAGTACAAAGCCTTGAAGTTTTGCTTTATGGATCTCTTGCAAAAACAGGTATTGGTCATGGTACTGATATTGCTGTGCAGCTTGGGCTTAGCGGCGATGATCCTGTAACTTTTGATGTAAATAATATTACCGCAAAGATGAATGATATTAAAGCAATGAAAAAAATATTGCTTGGAGGAAAACATGAAATTGATTTTGATCCCAATGAAGACATAGAATTTTTGTATAATGAAACACTTCCCTTTCATCCCAATGCCTTAAC
>JBKJSX010000043.1:0-11171 GCA_046594375.1 Chitinophagaceae bacterium | reverse complement strand
ATGCATGGAGCGAACTGCAATGTGTCACCTTCCTTTTTTAGCCCAATAAACGAATCGAGTATCAGCTGATACATCCAGCCTGCGGAGCCCGTGTACCATGTCCATCCGCCCCGCCCCTTGTGTAAAATATCTTCATATACATCGGCAGCCATTACATACGGTTCGGTTTTATACACTGCAATTTTTTCTGCGCTGTTACCTTTGTTCAGCGGATTTATCATCTGCAATAATTCCCATGTATTTTTTTTATCACCAAGCGCTGCATACGCCATGATAAGCCATACAGCAGCGTGTGTATATTGCCCTCCGTTTTCTCTCACACCGGGCACATACCCTTTTATATAACCGGGATTAAGATTTGATTTATCAAACGCAGGCGTGAACAATTGTATTAACCCATCTTCTTTACGAACTAAATGTTTGTATGCAGATTGCATCGCTATAACTGTACGTTCATTATCTCCTGCTTTTGATAACACAGACCAGCTTTGCGCAATGGAATCAATTTTACATTCTTCATTTTCCTTTGAACCAAGCGGAGTGCCATCATCAAAATATGCACGGCGGTACCATTCTCCATCCCATGTATTTTCCCTGATATTGCTTCGTAATTTGTTTGCTTCGCTTTTGCACGTATTCGCAAAAGCAATGTCTTTTTTAAGTAATGCTATGTCAGCAAATTTTATTAAAATATCATACAGAAAAAATGCAAGCCATACGCTTTCACCTTTCCCTTCATTACCTACTTTATCCATGCCGTCATTCCAATCACCTGAGCCGATAAATGGCAACCCATGCATACCAAATTTTAATGCATGTTCAATCGATTTTACACAATGCTCATACAAGCCTGCAGAAATATCGCTTCTTATCGGAAGATCGTAATATGATTCTTCTCCTGTATTCAACATACGTCCTTCAAGAAAATGGATCTGCTCATTTAATATGGCTTTATCATCTGTAGTTTTTACATACGCTGAAGTAACAAAAGGAAGCCATAAATAATCATCAGAACATGTTGTACGTACCCCTCTTCCGGATGGTGGATGCCACCAGTGTTGCACGTCACCTTCTTTAAATTGGCGGGATGCACATAAAAGTATTTGTGACCTTACCAATTGTGGTTGTGAATGCATCAATGATAAAACATCCTGCAACTGATCCCTAAATCCGAAAGCTCCACCGGATTGATAGAAGCCGCTCTTTCCCCATATTCTGCTGGAGAGTGTTTGATAATTAAGCCATCCGTTTGCGAGCATGTTCAATGCAGTATCGGGTGTATGTATTTGTACAACCCCTAATGTATTATTCCAATGCTCATGGTTTTTTTGCATTGATTGTTGAGCTGCATGTGATCCTTCTGTAGCCCGTATCACATCAAGAGTATGCTGCATATTTTTGCCGGCGCCGAGGCGGAAGATAACATCATGTTCTTCTTCTTCAGCCAATTCAAAATTTACCTGTATTACGGCACAGGGGTCGTAGCCCGCTCCGGTTTTTCCGGAAAGCCTTGCACGATTCAATCCGTCAGGATTGTTGATCGTTCCATTGCGTCCTAAAAATTCGGATCTGTCTGTCGTGATCGCTTTATTAATTCCATCAGCATCAAAAAAAGCAACTCTGTTTGTAAACTCTGTGCTATATGCATTGGTAGCTAATATGGCACCGCTGTGTGTATCCAATTCGGTTATGGTATGCTTTAAATATTTTTCGCGAAGATCTCCCAACACCCACTCTACATAACCGGTTACATCAATACGGCGTTGGCGGCCGGAGTGGTTGCGAAATTTTATAACTGTATATTTTACCGGCAATTCAATATCAGTGTGCACTGTCATCTCAGTAAAAATTCCGTCTTCACTATGCTCAAATACAGTGTATCCAAATCCATGTCGTGTAATGTATGGTGATGTACCTCTGCAGGGTAATGGCGTTGGCGACCATAGCCTTCCGCTCTCAACATCTTTTATAAAAAATGCTTCGCCTTTAAGATCACTCACAGGATCATTATTCCATGGCGTCAATCTTATTTCATGTGCATTTTCCATCCATGTGTAAGATTGCCCGCTTTCAGTTATGATGCTTCCAAACTCAGGGTTTGCCAAAACATTTATCCATGGCGCAGGTGTTTTATTTTCCACAGTAGTTGTAATAACATATTCTTTTGCATCGGCAGTAAATCCTCCAAGACCATTAAAAAACTGCAGGTCATTTCTTGGCTCTACCGCACTTGATAAGGTTGGATAAAATTTCGTTGGACTGAAATAAGGTATCGCTGTTTTAATTTTTGTCCGCCTGTTTATTTGCTCTTCCAGCGTGCCAAATTTGTCAGCAATAATAATATGGGCAACTGCTTCAAATAAAATTCTGTCTTCGTTAGATATCTGTTCTGCAGATCTTATAAAAATGCCGCCGGGTTTATCTTTAATATCCGATCCTGATGCAATAAGATCTTGAATTTGATTATTTAATTCCTGCCGGTAACCACCGTGATCATCATTCAGTATTACAAGATCAACCATTAAACCTTTAAGGCGCCAATATAAATGTGCCTGAATCATTTGTTTTACAAGATCAAGATTTGTTGAATCTTCTATCTGTACCAACACGATCGGAATGTCTCCTGAAATTGAATAACTCCACAAACCTGATTGTCCTTTCCTGTTTTTTATTATTACAGAGGGATCTGCTCTTAATAATTGGTTAGAATAAATGATTGAACCTGCAAGGCGTGCATACAATTGAGCATCGGATTCTCTTGCATTTATCTGGCGCAGATTTACCTGGCTATGCGTCCATGCAAGTTCAAGTACACGATTAAACAAATGTCTTTCCTGGTATTTATCTATCAGCAAATTGCATGCATCCCTGGTATCTGCCATGCCGGTGATAATGTCAATTGTTACAGATTCATTTCCTTCAAGTATTATACGGTATTGTATTGACACGATAGGATCAAGCACAGATCCATAAGTTCCACTCAAAGCTGCATCGGTGTTTAATGCCGCAGGATTGTTGATGCTGTTGCCCCGTCCGGTAAATTTATCACGGTCAGTTTCGTAACTGATATTGGTAACAACAGCATCGTGAACTTTCATCAGGTGAAACATGTACGGTACATTTTCATCTTGTGTGCGTGGGCGGCGTGTACAAATAATTGCATGCCTGTTCTTATTAATTTCAGTTTGAACAAATAAATTACTGAAGGCAGGATGTGCAGCATCAGCAGCAGGAACGGTTAGCACAACTTCAGCATAACTTGTTATTTCCAGTGTTCGTTTTTTGCGTGACCTGTTAGTGATGTGTACTCTTCTTAATTCAATATCATCTTCCGGCGAAACCACAATTTCAGTATGTGTCTCCAATAAAAAATCGCGGCGCCTGAATTCGGCTCTGCCCTGGGAGAAAACAGCTTCATAATTTTCAGGTTGTTTTAATGTAGGCTGAAAAGATGATGACCAAAAAAGTTTTGAATCAAGATCGCGGATATAACAAAAGCTTCCCCAATTATCACAGGTGGTATCTTCGCGCCAGCGGGTCACCCCAATATTTTTCCATCTGCTGTATCCACCGCCGGAGTTAGTAACCATTACATGATATCTTCCGTTTGATAATAACTGAACTTCAGGAATAATTGTGTTGGGAGTATTAAGCACTCTCATAGCCTGATCCGATCCGGTAACAACGCTTGTATCGCCTGCATGCACACTTGGAGAATAGAATGTTGTTACTCTTGGAATTCTTTCCTGCAATAAAAGCAATGTAGTTTTTAAATGTATCTCCGATTCAAATCTTTGTTGCATGGGCTTGTTAAGTACGAGATAAGAAATTGACAGCAGCGACATGCCCTGGTGATGCGCCATAAAAGATTGTATCACAGCCCTGTTTTGTTTTCGTTGCATGCGGCTGCTTGTATAATCTATCGCTTCGTAAAAACCATAATCACCTTCAAAGCCTGCTTCTTTTAATACCTGCAGATTTTTATAAGCTTCATTGGGGGCAACCATCAAAGCCATTATAGTTGAATAAGGAGATATCACAAGATCTTCACCCAGCCCACGTTTGAAGCCAATACCCGGAACACCAAAAGCACGGTATTGATAATTAAGGTGTGCATCCAGCATGTTATATCCTGATTCCGATATGCCCCATGGCACCATGCGTTTTCTTCCGTAATCAATTTGCTTTTGCACAACAGCCTTATTGGTTTGCTCAAGCAGAGTATTTTCATAAGCAGGCATTACCAACAAAGGCATAAGATATTCAAACATGGAGCCACTCCACGAAAGCAATACCGGTGCTGAGCCCTGGCTTGTAAGTTGCCTTCCTAAAGCAAACCAACTTTCCTGCGGTAATTTTCCCTGGGCAATGCCAACATATGTTGTAAGCCTTGCTTCAGATGCAAGCAGATCATAATAACTATTATCTTTCCTGTGTTCTTCTACATTATAACCGATAGATAATAAATTTTGCGATCTGTCGAAAATAAAATCGTAATCAATGTTGGATAGGCTCATGCACTTAACGGCCAACTGCTCTATGGTAAGAATAAGTTCCTTTGCCCTTGCTGCGGCATTTGTGATGGCAGTTCGGAATCTTGTAAGCCATTCATTTTCTTCAGCGCTTATATCATCAGTATAAAAGCTGATAATTTTTTGCAGCAATGCCTGCTCAATAAATGCGATTTGTTTTAAAGTAGGTACAGAAGGGAGATGAGGAATTAACGATTCAAATTTTTCAGGTATGGGAGTAAACAATAACCATGGAGCCAATGCATTGATCTCTTTTTTTTGTTCATCCAGCTGGTGTAAAACTTTTCGTGCCCAAATATCTTCCTGCTCATCGGGTATCATATCAAGCTCAATAAGAATATTTGTAAACGAAGTTTCGATCTCTTCTATAAATCTTTTTATATCCTCTAAAGTTTCTAATTTAAATGGATATTCTTTCGCAAGATCTTCTCTGAATTTTACCAGTAGTTTATTTTGTTCCGAATAAGTACTAAGAACATTTACTGAATCAAGCAACCCTTTGAAAAAACTTTCGGATACAATTTTATTTTCTGGAATGCTTACAAGACCCTGTTGTAAAATAATAAGATGCCCGACCAGGTTACCACTGTCAACTGTTGAAATATATTTTGGAAAAAGAGGAACCAACGATGTCGTATCGTACCAGTTATACAAATGGCCACGGTATTTTTCCAATTGCTGCACTGTATTGATGGTATTGCTTGTTCGCTCTGCCAATTCCATAATACCTATGTACCCAAAATCATATGCAGTAAGTCCTGATAGCAGTGATAGACCAATGTTAGTTGGAGAAGTTCGGTGAGCAATTTTCTCAACTGGGTCTTCCTGGAAGTTATCGGGAGGTAACCAGTTATCTTCTGCTGTTACAAATTTTTCAAAAAAACCCCAAATTTTTCTGGCTAACATACGCAGGTAAATTGTTTGCTCCTCACTAACTTTCATTTTATCAGAAACAAGCGGACGACTTATTGCAAACGCAACTAACGGAGCACCGATCCATAAGGCAAAAAAAGGATAAGCAACTAAAACTGCACCTGGATTATATATTGATAACCATGCATACACAACAAAGCTAAAAACAGGGGAAACCCACATTGTAATGTAGGATCGTAAAACTGTTTGGTTCCTGCTGTACTTATTGCTGAATGGATTCCATTGCAGCAGATTTCTATGGCTTAAAAACATTCGCCATAGGGTACGTAAAATTGCATCGCAGTTGGAATATACTTCGTACGGTAAAAAAATTATATCCAGCAAATGCTGCAAAAAATTATACAGCGCTGAACGAAATGTATAAGCTAGATGCTGTTTAAAAATTACATCCTCAGGTTTTCTTAAAAGCTCCCAAAAAAAGTTTACGCCTGATGGTAAAAAAATTATCACAGTTACGGAAAGTGTCCAGAACCAACCCTGGGTAGAGATCGTCCACCCAAATAATAATAATAATAAAACACATAAGGGTACCAGGCTTCGGCGCAGGTTATCAAAAATTTTCCATTTTGAAAATAATGTAAGAGGATTTTTTACCAGTTTTTTATTTTCATTGGGAACATAAGGCAGTACCCATCTTGCTATTTGCCAGTCACCTCTTATCCACCTATGCCTTCGCTGCATATCCGTATCGTAGCGCAATGGATATTCTTCATAGAGCTGTATATCGGTTATTAAACCGGATCTTGCATAACAGCCTTCTAAAAGATCATGACTTAAAATACGGTTATCAGGAAATCTGTTTTTAAGAGCCAGCTCAAATGCATCCACATCATAAATTCCTTTGCCGATAAATGAACCTTCCAAAAAAAGATCCTGGTAAACATCAGATGTTGCTTTGGTATAAGGATCAGTGCCGGGATCATTATTATGTATGCGTGAGTACAGCGAACTATCAGATATGGGTAAACTATTTGATACCCGGGGTTGAAGAATTGTGTATCCTTCAACAACACGTTTTTTTATTTCGCTGTACACCGGATGATTCAATGGATGCGCCATTGTGCCAACCATCTTCCAGGCTGTATCCCTTGGCAATTGTGTATCTGTATCAAGCGTGATAATATATTTTACAGTGGTGTAGCAGGCTGCTTCACCTACTATCTCTGAAAAATAATTATTGTCTTTGCCGCGTATCAACTCGTTTAACTCTCCCAGCTTACCGCGTTTTCTTTCATGCCCCATCCATATCTTATCATACTTATTCCATTTGCGGTTGCGATGAAAAAGAAAAAAAGTATTGTTAGTAGTTCGTTGGTATTTTTTATTAAGTTCTATGATCCGATTTTTTATCTCAAGCAATAACATCCGGTCTTCAGGTAAAGTTTCGGTTGGTGCATCTTTAAAATCAGTTAATAAAGCAAAATAAAGATTGGCATCCCTGTTAGCAAGAAAACGCATTTCCAATCCTTCCACCAATTGCTCTATGGCAGACATACTGTTTATCAAAGTTGGAATTACTACCATAGTTCTCGCCTGCGGGGGAATACCTTTTGAATAATCCATCCGAGGCAGCAAACATGGCCTTGATAAAATAGTGCTAAACCAATTAACAAGGGATACAGCCAATTTTGTTGTAGCCATTAATGCTATAACAGATACACCGATAAGAATACTATTTTTCAACATCTCATGCGATGCCTGTGCAAGTAATCCCCAACAAATTCCAAAACTTAAAATGGTAATACTGCCTAAATAAATCAGCAGCGGATTTTTGTTTGTGATCCTTTTACATTTTTCATAAGTGGGCACTTTTACATTGGCAGCCCTTGCTGTAGCAATATATCCTTTGCCAGTTAAATAATATCCTACATGTGATTGTTTTGAAACATTGTTTATCTCATAACTTTTTTTTGCTTCATGTATCACCAACTCTGCAACAGCTTTTTCAGTCATGTTGCTTTGATCAGCAATTTTCTCAACGGCATGCCTGTAATGATCACGTGTATAAAAATCCATTTTACCGTAAATGCCATTTATATCCCTGCGAAGAATAGATTCAACAATGCTGGTGTCTTCTACAAAATCTCTCCAGTTTACAGTACTTAAAAAACGAAAGCTGTTTATGCTGTTACTTACAGAAACCTGTGTTGCCGCCTGGTTCTGGTTATCTAGCTGAATCAACTCAATGCTTGTTAACCCCATTTCGGAAAGCCTTTGCTCCACCCAATTTAAAGGCAATGAAAGTGCATTTCCCTTTTCCTGCAGCCTTCTTGTAAACTCAGCAACGAATGTGCTTACCATCGGTGGGTCTGATCTTGCCATATCAGCAATAACCAACACAAGATTCTTAGGATCTTTTTCAGCAACGGATATCATTTCATCAGCCCACTTATTTGCTAATGCTTTATTATTTATTTCTTCTGCAATAATTACTGATAAACTTCGTAGATTTTCAATAAGTGCCAACCTCAACATAATTGGAATAGCCCACAACTCACCGATTTTTAAATAACTAACCGTTTGATAGGAGTTTACAAAATCTGTGAGATTATTTATATCAACATGGCCATCGCTATGAGAAATAATTTCTACAGCCATTTCATATACACGGGGCAGATCGGCTGAATCTCCTTTTAATAATCTTGGCAGCGCTTTGCTATAACCTTTGGGCAAATGCTTTTTGCCGGTGTATATCTGCTCTTCTATTAAATAAAAATTATCCAGCAGCCACTCTGCAGCGGGTGCAATGCGGTTATTTTTTTTGATGGTTTCAGTAAGCAGTGCATATACTTCCAGCAGGATGTTTTCATTTTCTGCGAGCCGCTTTAACAACTGCTCCGATACCTGGTTATACACCAGCACATGCCGTTTGGCAAGGGATGCTGCGTGAAGTACCAATTTATCTTTTGTAAATATTTCTGACCGTAAGGGCAATCTTTCATCTGCATTTTTACCCTCGCCAAAAAATGGTTCAATTATATTTTTTTTCAGCTTTGCAATTGCCTGTGGAAGTAGTTCAAAGAAATCGTTATCATTATTTTTCCCACGAAATAACTGCATGTGTTTGTAAGATTTAGTTCAATTTAAACGAGGTAATTTATAGTAATACAATGGAAATATGCAAAAACCGCTCCCCAACATTTTTTTCAAAGACGGTGTAAAGCAAATATCTGAATTTATTTGCCTGCATTAATGAATTAGATTTCCGTTAAAATAAAATCCTTAACTTATTCTTTTTTTAAAATCATTATGAGTACACAAACCTTGCGACAAACTTTTTCAGAAATTTTATCTCCAGCAGGAATAAAAATAAATGGTTCTGACCCCTGGGATCTTCAAATTCACCATGAAGGATTTTATAAACGTGTGCTTAGTGAAGGAACATTGGGGCTTGGAGAATCGTACATGGATGGATGGTGGGATGTTGAAAAATTAGATGAGTTTACTTTTCGTGTGCTGCGGGCAGATCTTTATAAAAAAGCAAAATTCGGATTCAGGTCAGCAATAGATGTGATGTTTGCGAAGATGTTTAATATGCAGGCAAAAAATAAAGCTGCAGGCAATGCACAAAAGCACTATGATATAGGTAACAAACTTTATCAGTTTATGCTTGATAAACGTATGGCATATACCTGTGGCTATTGGAAGAATGCTGACAACCTTGACCAGGCGCAGGAAAATAAATTGGATCTTATCTGTAGAAAAATAAAATTACAACCAGGACAACATGTGCTTGATATGGGTTGCGGTTGGGGAACCTTTGCAAAATTTGCTGCGGAAAAATATGGCGCAAGAGTAACCGGTGTTACTGTGTCTCCCAGCCAGGTTGAACTGGGTATGGAAATGTGTAAGGGATTACCAGTAGAATTAAGGTTACAGGATTACCGGGATGTAAATGAAAAATACGATCATGTAGTGGCCATAGGATTAGCCGAACACATAGGGTACAGGAATTATCGGGTGTTTATGCAAACAGCTGCCCGCTGCCTGAAGGATGATGGCTTATTTTTAATGCATACAATAGGTCAGCCTCATTCAAAATTTTCTTCTGATCCTTTTATCAATAAATATATTTTTCCAAACTGCCTGGTGCCTTCCATTAAGCAGCTTACCACCGCAATGGAAGATATTTTTAAAGTAGAAGACCTTCATAATTTCGGCGCTTATTATGATTTCACTCTTATGGCATGGTTCAATAATTTTAATGCGCATTGGGATGAACTAAAAGATGAGTATGGTGAAAGATTTTATCGTATGTGGAAGTATTATCTGCTTTCGAATGCAGGCGCATTTCGTACCAGGCATAACCAGCTTTGGCAAATGGTACTATCAAAAAAAGGTGTGCTGGGAGGATATGAAGCGGTGAGGTAATTTATTTTAAAAAGTAAAAACATTATTATATTAATATGAACACCATTTCAACATACGATGCAATTATAGTTGGCGGAGGACCTTCAGGCAGCACTTGTGCTTCTATCCTGGTAAAATCCGGCATGAAAACTTTATTATTGGACAGAGCCAGTTTCCCCCGCGTAAAACTATGCGGCGGCTGGCTCTCTACACCATTCTGGAATATCCTCGGGATATCTCCTGAGGAATATACCAGGCAACTTTGGAAGTTCAAACATCTTTTTATTCACCTGCATGGGAAGAAATATATTATTAAATCAAACGGATATTTTGTTCGCCGTTATGAGTTTGATGAATTTTTATTGAAGCGAAGCAATGTGCAGACCATTGAACACAATGTGCGACAGGTAGAAAAAGACAGCGAAAATTATTGGGTGATCGATAATCAATTTCGAACTAAATACCTCATAGGTGCAGGTGGCACTCATTGCCCTGTAGCCAGGTCACTATTTCCTAAAAGAGATAATCTTCAATGTGGAACCCAGGAGAGAGAGTTCGAAGGGAATCTTGAAGAAATTGCTGCATGTCGGGTAGGAGAAGATGGAGAACCGGAAATATTATTACATGACGATATGAAAGGATACTCGTGGAATGTGCCTAAGGGAAAATGGCTAAATGTTGGTACAGGTACTTTAGTGGCAAGGGAAGTGTTACCTAGCTGGGAAAAAGCACGGACCTTTTTCCAGGAAAATGGATCATCGGGAACAATACCACTTTCTTCTCATTCCATGCTTGATAAAATGAAAGGGCATGGTTACATTTTTTTCAATTCTGATCATCTTGATTTTTGCCAGGCTGATAATGTGTTTTTAATTGGTGATGCACTTGGGCTTGCGCAGCCAATGACAGGTGAAGGAATATTACCTGCAGTTCTTTCAGGAAAACTTTGCGCTACAGCTATCACCGAAGGCAGACCGGAAACCTATAAGGAAAGTCTCCGAACTCACCCCATCATCAATGATTACAGAATAATGCACAGCATACAGAAATGGTCAAAAAAATTTATTAAGCATAAGGAAGGTAAAAAGTACAGTAAATCATGGAAGGACAGGATTGTTGTGAAAGTTTTCGCATTACTGTTTTCAGGAAAGCAAATTCCCGGAAGCTGGCTGCTTGCTAAAATGATAAAATAAGAATCACCCTGATTCATTAATTAATAAAAACGCCCCTTCAATTTATTACACAAATTAATGCGTCCATAGCAGTTGTTGCCTCGTTATCAGAGATTATTTTGCGCAGAAAAGAATTTAAAATCTTTAAATTATTCAAGATTTCAAAACTATATTTTCCTTGAGC
>JBKJSX010000061.1:0-12478 GCA_046594375.1 Chitinophagaceae bacterium | reverse complement strand
CTGTATCAAATTCGATAATTATCAAACTAAAATCTGTTTGGGATGTGCTGGTAATTTTTTTAACCTTAGCGCCACTGATACCTTTTAATTGTTTTTCAATTGGCCTTGTAACCAGGTTCTCAATATCTTTTGGAGAATTACCAACATACACTGTTGTTACACTTATGGTGGGTACAACAATATCAGGAAACTGCTCCTTGGGCATTGTATTAAATTTGTATAATCCAAACAATGTGATAAGAATGGCAATAATATAAATTGCTGTGCGGTTATCAACGGACCAATTTGTTGGTTTAAATTCTTTAGATTTCTTGTTTATTCCTTCAATAAAATTCATAAAATTTTTTTTGTAGTCAGCAGTTAGTTATATAATCGTCTTCATTGGCGTCGCACTCTTGTACCTCATATTTTTATTGAGCACCCTCACCCTTTTATCCCTCTCCTTCATAAAGGGACGGTACATTTTTCAAGCCCAAACATTATCACTTCCATATCATCAAAGAAAACTGCCCCACAATATTGTTACCCCTTTAGACACATGTCCAAATGTGCGTTAGCAATTCTCCCTTTAGGGAGATTTAGAGGGTTTATATTGGGCTTGTTGTTATTGTTTGCCCCTCATACAAACTTTGGTATCCTTCACTTATCAATTGCTCACCCGCTGTTAAGCCTTGTTTAATTTCTACTTTATCTCCATACACTTCACCAATAACTACCTGTTTCTTTTTAGCAACTGTTTTTCCGTTACTTATTTTTTCAAGCACGTAAACATATTTTCCCTTCTCATCGCTTTGAACAAGATTTACAGGGATTACTATTCCATCAGCATTTGTATAATCCAAAATTTTAACCTCTGCAGATTGCCCCGGTTTTAAAGAAACATCGTAAGGAATTTTTACTTCTGCAGTATAGCCTCTTGTTGTAGAACTTACTGACTGGCTTATTAATGATATAACGGTTTTGTACGTTTTATTTATATCAGCTACTACAACCTGAACACCGGTTCCTTTTTTTACACGGCTTATATAAGTTTCAGGAATATCAACAACCACTTTTAAACTGCTAGTGTTTACAATTTTAATTCCCATAGAAGGTGAGCCTGTAAACATTTCACCAACATGAATGTTCACTTCGTCAGCAACACCGGAAACATCACTGTACACGTTGCTGAGGCTTGCCTGCTCCTGTGCGATCTTTACATTTTCCTGCATTGTTTTAATTTGGTTTTCCAAACCCTTTACATTTGATTCAGCCTGCAGCAACTGCACTTCTGTTCCTATATTTTGATTCCAAAGATTTTTCTGGCGCTGGTAAACTGATCGTGCAAGATCAAGCTGCGTTTTTACTGAGCCCATGCTTTGGCGCATTGCCACTACATTCTGGCGGGCAATAGCATCATCCAATTTTAAAAGCAATTGTCCTTTTCTTACATTATCTCCCCTCTTTACAAATATTTGTCTTACCTGTCCGCCCATGCCGCGTGGGCTTATGTAAGAAATATTTTCAGCATCTATCCTTCCCTGCAGATCAATAAAATGCTGGAAGTTTTGTGCTGTAACAGGCATCACGCTAACAAGTTTTACCTTTTCACTTTTGGCAGCGCCTGTATCAAGCTTTCCAATTTCTGCTTCCAGCCCTTTTATCTTGTCTTCAGTTTTTGTTTTCTCTGTTTTTAATTTTTCAAGCTCAACCTTTTTATCAGTAATGGTTGATTCTCTTTCTTTTTTACTGCTGCTTCCGCATGCTGCAGTTATAAAAGTCAATCCAAGTATTAAGGCTGTTAGTTTTATTTTTTGCATATACGCTGTTTAAAAATTTTGTTATGATCTATAATATTCCTGCTGCTTTCATGTAATCGATCTTTGCATTTATTGCATCGTACAATGAGCTGTAGTAATTGTTCTGCGCTACTTTTAATTCGGTTTGAGCATTATAAATTTCCTGGTTGCTGCCAAGCCCCTGTTCGTATTTTAATTTAGTTGTTTGATAAACCTGCTCTGCCAGCTCAATATTTTTCTTTTGACTATCCATAGTTAGCAATGCAGTTCTCATTTTTAATCTTGATTGAGCAATATCATTATCCACAGATAATTTAAACTGATCAACATTATTTTTTGTTTTTTTAAGTTCAAGTTTTGCTTTTGCTATTCTTGCATTTTTTGCGCCGCCGTCAAATATGGGAACGTTTACTCTCATGCTTATAAATGATGTGGTAAACCATTGGCCACCTCCTTTAAAAAAATCGAAAGATCTGCGTTGTGCATTTTTATTAAATGATCCGGAAGCGGTTATTGTAGGTATTTTACTAAGCTTGTACCTTCTTACATTAAACTCTCCCAACTTTGTAGCCATATCCAGAAGTTGAAATTCTTTCCTTTTGTTATAACTGTAATTTTGATCAAGGATGCTTGATTTTAATTCTTCTTCTGATAAGGTATCCGTTAACACCAGCGAACTTTGCTGCGGCATTCCCATCAAAAATTTCAAACCTTCATATCCTGCTGCAATTTGATTTTCTGCTTTTAGTTTTTCCGTTTGTAAATTATTAAGCTGAACTTCCACTTTGTCAACATCAAGTTTTTCTGCAAAACCGTTTTTATATATCTCACGTGTGTCGTGCAATAATTTATCAAAGCGGGCAATATTGGCATCTATGCTTGCTATTTGTTTTGTACCTACTGCCAACTGGTAATAAATTTTCATCACGTTCACTTTTATTTGTTCTGCAGTTATCTCTTTTGCTTTTATCGCATATTCTATTACTGTTTTTCTTGCCATTAATCCTACAAACACCTGCCCGTCAAAAAGTATCTGTTGAACATCCGCACCAAATGATGCATTGTATTTTGTCCCAAATTTTACAGGAGCATATGTACCGGGTGCACCTCCAAAAAACTCGGCAGGAACCAGGCTGGTAGGTATGTTCAGGTAATCATTTAAGGAAACATTTCCATTTACCTGTGGATAGGCTGCTGCTGTAATTTCCTTATTTGTTTGCCTTTGAATTTCTATATCTAGCAATGCATTTTTTACCTGCACTGAATTTTTTACTGCATAATCAACAGCCTGTTTTACTGAGAATGCATTTTCCTGTTGGGCAAAAATTTTAGTGTACGTAAACGAAAGTAGAAAGAGTAAAAATATTATTGCCGTAGTTGGTCTCATCTTATTAGGCTTTTTTGCTGGTATTTTAAAATTAGTTTATGGCCTTTCATTGTTGCAACCCCAAAAAGGAAATGCTCTATTAACTTCCTTTCCAGGTCAACGAGATTAAATTTATTCTTCGGAAATATTTCCTGGTTAAAAGGAAGCATCATCGTTTCAAGTCTTACCCTGGCAATCACATCAGTATTTATATCAGGCCTGTATAATTCTTCTTTTTTACCTCTTTCAATATTTTCTTTTATCACCTGTAAAAGGAATTTGTTTTTGTGCTGAAGAAATTTTTGAAAGGTTGCAGGATGATTTCTTTCGATATCATACAAAATAACGGGGTTCATATTCTCAAACATCTGCTGCACCATTTCCATTGCAAGAAACATTTCATGAATGGCATCAGTAGCTTTTGCCTTGTCTTTATTGCAGCAGTTTTGAGTATGAATAATAAGATCACCTATCACCTCATCTACCAATTGGTCTTTATCAGCAAATGAGTGATAAATAGTTTTTTTAGAAACGCCAAGCCGTGTTGCTATCTCATCCATAGTAACTGACTTTATTCCATAACTACGGAACAGTTCGTCAGTTTTTTGTTTTATGCGATCTCTCATTTCCATAACGGGCACAAAACTATGGAAACTTTTTATGTTACCAAAGTTTCCTGCGAATTACTTTTTTATAAAGGCAATAAATTACCCCTGAGACGTAAAAGGTGATACGTGAAAATTTCACGTTTTACGTAAGCCGTTTCACTATTAACTTAGCACTACCTTTATAATAAATTTTTTTATGCCCCCCTCAATACGTTATCAAAAAATTATACAATATTTTTTACAGGGTTTGCTGATACTTGGCCCTTTTACTATCACTGTATATGCTATTTATGTTGTATTTGATAAAATTGATGGTATCCTTCGGCCGGCGATCAATATTCCCGGTATCGGGTTTATTATAATCATTGGGTTTATATTATTGGTAGGTTATCTAAGCTCATTTTTTATGATGAGCAGGATATTATCGGTAATTGATAAACTGCTGGAAAAAACGCCGGGGATAAAACTTTTCTATTCTTTTATAAAAGATTTTTTTGAGGCCTTTGCCGGCAGTAAAAAAAAATTTACAAACAATGTGCTGGCTAACGTAGAGAATAATGATGTTTGGAGAGTAGGCTTTATAACACAGGAAGATATGAGCCGCTTCAGCCTTCCGGGTTTTGTTGCCGTGTATGTACCTATGGCATATTCAGTGGCTGGTAACGTATATATTATCCCTAAAGAAAGAGTAAGGCCAATAACTAATATCAGCTCTACCCAAACCATGAAATTTGCTATGAGTGGCGGAGTAACAGAAGTGGTTGAAGATGCCGTGAGGTTGTAATTATTAAATTATTTTAGTATTAAGGTAATCGTGAACAACAGATCCAGCAATTGTGGGATTGAGAATTTCAAGTTTTAGCTTTTACGTCTCACGATTGTTAACATAATATCAATTAAATTTAGCTGGATGAAAAAAATACTCTTTTTCGTTGTTCTGCTTACTTTTCATTCTAAAAGTTTTTGCTGGGGATTTTTTGCGCATAAAAAAATTAATTCTTACGCAGTTTTTTTATTGCCCCCGCAAATGATGGTTTTATATAAACCCAATATTGATTATATAACTGCTCATGCTGTGGACCCTGATATGCGCAGAAATGTAGTAGCTGATGAAGCTCCACGACATTATATTGATATAGATCATTATGGAAAATATCCTTACTCCGAACTTCCGCGAAAATGGAGTGATGCTATTGCAAAATTTAGTGAAGACACTTTGCTGGCAAATGGTATTGTTCCCTGGCACATACAAACAATGTTGTATAGATTGACAGATGCTTTTAAAGCAAAAAACTTTTTGCAGATAATGAAGAACAGTGCAGACATAGGACATTACATAGCCGATGCTCATGTGCCCCTGCATACAAGCAGCAATCACAACGGGCAACTAACCAACCAAAAAGGGATACATGGTTTTTGGGAAAGCCGTGTACCCGAACTTCTAGCTGATAAAGAATTTGATTTTTTTATTGGCAAAGCAGAGTACATTAAAAATCCCGGAGAATATATCTGGGCAAGGGTTTTAGAAAGCGCCAAAGCTTCAGACTCTGTTTTATTATTTGAAAAAGATTTGACAAAACAATTTGATACGGATAAAAAATATGCTTTTGAACAAAGAAATAATGTGTTGGTAAAGCAATACTCCTCAGCATTTACCATTGCCTACAATAAAAAGTTAGACGGGATGGTAGAACGAAGAATGCGGCTGGCAATTTTATCGGTAGCATCTTTTTGGTACACCGCATGGGTTAATGCAGGCCAACCTGATCTTACGAATCTTTCCAAACAAAAATTTTCAGATACCGACATTAAAGAATTTGAAAAATTGAATGATGCCTGGAAGAATGGAAAAGCAAAAGGAAGAGAGCATGAAGAATAGTATCCCCAACACAAAACCCAAATCCTAAAGGGGCTTTATTGCTTACATTTGCAATCAAAATTTATAAAATTGAAAGACTTCAAATCCCCACTTAAGGAGCCAGGGGGTATCCATAATTTTAATGCTGGCCCATCAATATTACCAAAAAAAGTTTTTGAAGAAGCTTCACAGGCAGTTTTAAATTATAACGATACCGGTTTATCTATTTTAGAAATTGGTCATCGAACTCCCATCTTCCAAAATGTAATGGATGAAGCAAGAGCATTAGTAAAGGAAATGATGCAGCTAGATGATGATCACGAAGTGCTTTTTTTACATGGAGGTGCTTCTACACAATTTATGCAGGTGCCAATGAATTTACTAAATGAAAAAGAAACTGCGGCTTATGCTGATACAGGTGTATGGAGTGCCAAGGCGATTAAAGAAGCAAAGCTTTTTGGAAACGTTGACGTTGTTTGCAGCTCAAAAGAACAGGGATATTCTTTTATTCCAAAAGATTTTGCAGTGCCAAACGATGCAAAATATTTTCACATCACTACCAACAATACCATTTACGGTACGCAATGGCAACAGCTTCCGAAAGTAAGTATATCAATGGTGGCAGACATGAGCAGTGATATTTTAAGCAGGCAAATAAATTTTAATGCATTCGATATTATTTATGCAGGCGCTCAAAAAAATATTGGTGCAGCTGGTGTTAACCTTGTTGTGATAAATCAAAATGTGTTGGGAAAAGTAAAACGTGATATCCCCACCATCATGGATTACCGCAATCATATAAAAGAAGGAAGTATGCTTAATACTCCGCCGGTTTTTGCAGTGTATGTTGCTATGCTTACACTGCGCTGGTTAAAAAGTATGGGTGGAACATCTGCTATGGAAAAATCAAACGATGAAAAAGCCGGCTTGTTGTATAATGAAATAGATAGCAATCCTTTGTTTACAGGTAGTATTGCCATTGAGGACCGCAGCAAAATGAATGTATGCTTTGTGATGAAGGATAAAGAACGTGAAGAAGAGTTTTTAGCTTTTGTAAAACAGCATAATATAATTGGAATAAAAGGCCACAGAACTACAGGAGGTTTCAGGGCATCTTTATACAATGCATTGCCATTAGCAAGTGTGCAGGTTTTAGTTGATGTAATGAGAGAGTTTGGTGCCAAATAAAAAACCGTCTTTTTTTGTAGACGGTTTCAGATGGTGTTTTTAAAATGCTTTGCAACTAGTTTTGGTAAACTGGATTACACCAAAGATAAAAAGAGTACCAAAAATAGCTATTGACAAAAGTCAAGAAATTAAAATATAGTTATTTTGTTTTACTGAGTTTGCTCCGTGTGCGGCTCAGTGTTTCAGGGGCAATGTTTAAAAAAGAAGCGATGTATTTTTGGGGAATTTCTTTTAAAAAATCTGAATAATTTTCTAAAAAAAATTTGTATTTAGCTACGGCATCCCTTCTCCGCAACATATATAATCTTTGTTCCTGTTTATAAAAATATTGCTCAGTAATAATTCGGGTATGATAATTAAATTCAGGAAATTTTTTATAAATATCCTGGAGCGCCGAAAAGGATAAAGATGCCACTGTACAATCTGCCAAAGTCTCAATAGATTCTGTTGCGGGGGTTTGCATAAAAAAACTTCCGGGAGAAATAACAATATGGTTTTTAAACATTATCCTCGAAGTAACTTCCTTATGCCCAATCATGTGGTACGACCTTAATAAACCATCTGCAAGAAACCAAAGTTTATTACATACTTCCCCTTCATGTAAAAGAATACTTCCTTTTTTTAGTTTTTGATCCTGGAAATTGTTTAATAGTGCATCGTGTATCTCTTTACTAAAAGGCTTAAGGTCTTTAAGCATTTTCAACAATGGAAAAAGGGATGAGGAACTATTTTGCAAGTGATTACAGTTGGAGTGCTTATAAAAATAATCAATATTATTGGTTGGTTAAACTAATGAAAAAAAAACGAATCGTAAAACGGCTGATCCCGCAATCGCGAAATGAAAATCTCACCTTTCAAGTCTCACGATTGTATGCGGCAGCGTTAAGACAACAGGTGTTTATAGGATAATGCCTCTTCTCAATTCCTTTGTATCTGCTTTGGGTTATATTTGTAGCCCTAATAAACACATGATTACAGTTACACCCTTTAATGCATTAAGACCAGAAGCCCAGTATGCAAAGTTAGTTGCATCAAAACCGTATGATGTGCTTAATAGCAAAGAGGCTAAAGTAGAAGCCCAGGGAAACCCTTATTCTTTTTTGCATATTACAAAAAGTGAGATAGATCTTCCCGAAAATACTGATCCCTATTCTCAAAAAGTGTATGATAAGGCAAAAGAAAATCTTGATGCATTTATCAGCAGGAATGTTTTGTTTAAAGAAAATAAACAATGCTATTATATCTACCAATTGGTAATGCCTGATAAATTAAATACCGGTAATGATCATATTCAAACCGGGCTTGTATGCTGTAGTTCGCTTGATGATTATGAAAACGATCTTATAAAAAAACATGAGTTTACACGACCGGATAAAGAACTGGATCGCATCAATCACATAAAAACTACCGGCGCCCAAACAGGCAATGTTTTTTTGGCGTATAGAAATGTTGAAGAAATAGATGCCATAATTAATAAATGGAAAAAAGAGCGTAGCGCTGTTTATGTTTTTGTCTCGGATGATATTATACAACATACCATCTGGATAATTAATGATGAAGAAACCATCACAAAAATATCTTCCTTATTTAAAGAGAAAGTTACCTGCACATACATAGCTGATGGGCATCACAGGGCAGCATCTGCCGCTAAGGCAAGAGAGTTGATTGGTGAAGGTGCAGCACCTGCCAAAAATTTTCTTACTACTTTATTTCCGTCCGATCAATTAAAGATAATGGAGTATAACCGCGTGGTTAAAGATTTAAATGGTTTATCAGCAAATGATTTTTTACAAAACATAGAAGAAAAATTTGTAGTAGAAAAAAAAGACAAGGCTTTTTTGCCAAATGAGCCACATACATTCGGGATGTATCTTGATCAAAAGTGGTATAAGCTTTCTGCAAGAGAAAATACTTACAGTAACGACCCGATAGGCATTCTCGACATAACTATTCTTCATAACAATTTATTGCAACCATTGCTTGGCATTGGCGACCAACGTACTGATAAAAGAATTGATTTTATAGGTGGCATACGGGGCTTGGGTGAATTGGAAAATAGAGTGAACAATAGCGATATGGCAGTTGCATTCAGCCTGCACCCTGTAAGCATTCAGCAATTATTTGATATTGCAGACAGCGGAAATGTGATGCCTCCCAAAAGCACCTGGTTCGAACCAAAACTAAGGGATGGATTATTAACACATCTGATACTTTGATCCCGGAAGCTGTCGGGATATTTTTGCTAAATTTGGGGTAGAGACACTTCGGTTACCTTCTTCATCAATGTTTATACAATGAAAATACTGTTTTTATTTTTTGCATTTCTCGCCGGATTTACATGCATAGCTCAAGCCCAGGATTCAAAAGAATTACAGGAAAATGCCAAGGTATACATGCGCAACGGAGATTATGATAATGCTGCATTGTTATTAATGAAAGCATTGGATCAATCTCCCACTGACATAAGCATTTCCAAAGACCTTGCACTTAATTATTATTTTCAAAAAGAGAACACAAAAGCGCTGCAGGTTATTAAGCCATTACTCGACAGGAATGATGTGGACGATCAGAGTTTTCAAATTGCCGGAAATATTTATAAGGCTATGGAGCAAACCAAAGATGCGGAGGCAATGTATAAAAAAGCGCTCAAGAAATTTCCAAAAAGTGGTGCCTTATACAGTGAATATGGTGAGCTGTTATCATCAATGCAAAATCCAACTGCTATTACCTTATGGGAGAAAGGAATTGAAATGGATCCCGGTTCCTCAGTTAATTATTACAACGCAGCAAAATATTATTATTTTACTACGGATAAAGTATGGAGTATTATTTATGCTGAAATATTTATTAATATTGAACCATTGTCTGCACGAACAACAGAAGTAAAAAGTCTGTTACTCGATGGCTACAAAAAATTATTTGCAAGCGATCTGAACAACATGGCTACAAAAAATAGTTTTGAACAGGCATTCATTCAATCTATGGGTAAAGCTTTTAGTGTTGTAGAAAAGGGCATCAATGCGGAATTGCTTACAATGATAAGAGCACGTTTTGTACTGGATTGGTTTGAGAAAAATGCGGCTAAATTTCCTTTCAGGCTTTTTGAGTATTACCAGCTATTATTAAGAGAAGGAATTTTTCCTGCTTACAACCAATGGATATTTGGTGCAACAGAAAACCTACTGGCATATCAAACATGGACGGGCACTCATGCTACAGAATATGCTGATTTCAATAATTTTCAAAAAAGCAGAATTTTTAAATTGCCAACAGGGCAATACTATCATAAATAATTTTTACAATTTATAGTAGCCGCTTTTTACAAGCGGCTTTTTTGTTTACTCTATTTTGTTTATTTTGTCTATCTTATCAACTAAGCATTTATAAAAATTATTCCGTCCTGATTAAATGATTGATTAATGACAGAACCAAAACGATTATTTGATTGCATTGAACAACACTTACAAAATTCTCCCGTGGAGGATATGCTTGCCGGCAAAGAAAATGGCGTGTGGAGAAAATACAGTACGCAGGAAGTTGCTAATATTGTAAACGACCTGAGTGCAGGTTTAATTAAGTCTGGCATAAGTTGTAATGACAGGTCGCCGGAGGGCAGAGACAAGATCGCCATCGTTTCTAAAAACAGGCCAGAATGGTTAATGGTTGATCTTGCTGTACAACAAATTGGCGCAGTGCTTACACCGATCTATCCAACGATAAGTGTGAATGAACTTGAATTTATTTTACTGGATGCAGAAGTAAAAATCATTTTTTTAAATGATGAGGCGCTGTATGAAAAAGTGCACAGTATAAAAAACAGGCTACCGCATTTAAAAGAAATATTTTCTTTTGACAGAATTGCCGGAGTAAAACATTGGACAGAAGTTTTGAATAAAGATGAAGATCTTTTGCAACAGGTACATTCTATTGCATATACAATTACCTCTGCAGACCTTGCCACCATAATTTATACATCAGGTACAACAGGAAAACCGAAGGGAGTAATGCTGTCTCATAACAATATTGTAAGTAATGTAATTGCCAGCATGCCTTGTTTTCCTCCGGGTTGCAGGGCGCTTAGTTTTTTACCGCTCAATCATATTTTAGAACGGATGGTAAGCTACCTGTTCTTATTTAAGGGTGTTTCAATTTACTATGCTGAAAGCCTTGATAGTATCGGCGAGAATGTGAAAGAAGTAAAGCCACACATGTTTACCACGGTGCCCCGCCTGTTGGAAAAAGTGTATGATAAAATAATGCAAAAGGGAAATGAGTTAACGGGAATAAAAAGAAAATTGTTTTATTGGGCGCATGACCTGGCAACAAAATTTGAAATAAATAAAAACCAGGGATTGCTGTATAAAATAAAATTATCTGTTGCTGATAAAATTGTTTTTAAAAAATGGAGAGAAGGTTTGGGAGGGGAGATCAATGCAATAATAAGCGGCGGTGCAGCCTGCCAGGTAAGGCTTATAAGAATATTTACAGCCGCTAAAATTATTATTATGGAAGGATATGGGTTAACAGAAACATCCCCTGTAATAAGTGTGAACAGATATGATGAAGAGGATAGGATGTTTGGTTCAGTGGGTCCATTGATTGATGGAGTAAAAGTTAAGATAGCTGATGATGGTGAAATTTTATGTAAGGGCCCTAATGTAATGATGGGGTATTACAAGCATCCTGAACTAACTGCAGAAGTGATGGAAAACGGATGGTTTAAAACAGGAGACATTGGGATGATGGTAGATAATAAATTTTTGAAAATCACTGACAGAAAAAAAGAGATGTTTAAAACCAGTGGTGGAAAATATGTTGCGCCATTGCCGATTGAAAGCAAGTTAAAAGAATCAAAATATATTGAGACCTTAATGGTTATTGGTGCAGAACAAAAATATGCAGGCGCATTAATAGTTCCTTCGTTTGCTAACATAAAACAATGGTGTAAAGCAAATGGGGTAGAAATAAAACCGGATGAAGAACTAATAAAAAATGAAAAGGTGATTGAGTTTTATAAAGACCTTGTAGAAAGTTTTAATAAATATTTTAATCACGTAGAACAGATAAAAAAGTTTGAATTGCTGCCACATGATTGGAGTGTTGAAACAGGTGAACTGACACCAAAACTTAGCCTTAAAAGAAAAGTGATAATGGAAAAATATCGGGATGCTGTATCAAGAATATATGCATAAAAAAAGCCTTGAGATTTGTACCTCAAGGCTTTTGATTTCTTAATTGAATTACTTCGAATCTCCTTCAGGGGCATTATCCGCAACGTCCTGAAAAATTTGTTGGTCATCTCTTTCCTCAACATTTATCTTTCTTATAAAATCGTCATAGCCATCATCTTCATGATCGCTGTAAACGCCGTAGGCATCCATGCTGTAGCCTACTAATCCATCATTGGCTTCTATGATATAGATAATTGATGAATCAGAAGGATCAGATTCGCCTTCGAATCGATATGTTTTTATAATTTTCAAATCTTCAGGGTTGTAATATTTCCCTGTTCCGGCAGTAAATCCTTCAGGAGTCATTCTAAATTCCTTATCGCGTTTTTTAACTCTCAATTTTTCAAGAACTGAAGTAACTGTGGTCATTTCTCCGGGCTTGGTCTCAATTGATTCTGTTGTAATATCTGTTTTTGTTTCAGTCATATGATTAAGTTTTAATCCCGATA
>JBKJSX010000249.1:0-9810 GCA_046594375.1 Chitinophagaceae bacterium | reverse complement strand
GCAATATCGAGTAACAATACCTGTAATCCAATGCCTGCAAAATGACAGGCAATACGGCTTCCCATTACACCACTTCCTAATACAGCGACTTTTTTTATTTTACGGTTGAACATGATTTTAAATTAGTTAGTTAAACAACTATTAGAATGTGAAAGTAAGAATTTTTTGGTTGCCTAAAATAAAAAAGCACTGCATAAACAGTACTTAAAACCCAAAGTTAACTTACATTGCTGCCGGCATCAATTAAAGTATCCGGGCTTACAAAATATAATTTACCGGCTTTATCTTCTGCCATTAATATCATTCCATTACTTTCAATCCCTCTCATTTTTCTCGGCGCAAGATTAGCAACCACAACAACCTGTTTGCCTGCGATATCTTCCGGTTTAAAATGCAATGCAATACCTGAGACCACAACCCGTTTCTCAAAACCCATATCAACTTCAAGCTTTAAAAGTTTATCAGCTTTCTCAACTTTTTCTGCTGATAAAATTGTTCCTACTTTAAGATCGAGTTTTGCAAAATCATCGTAAACAATTTCAGCCCTCACCCCAACCCTCTCCACAAATGTAGAGGGAGCATCTGCCACCTCCAAACCTACTCCGGGAGGGGAGATTTTCGCAGTCTCTTCTTTTTTATTTTCTTCATTCATCTTTTGTGATTTTATACTTTTGTTTTGGGCCTTATCACTTGTAACTGATAACTGGTTACTTGTACCTCTTAGTTTCTCTACTTGCTTACTCACCTCCTCATCTTCAATTTTTCTAAATAATAATTCAGGTGCTCTTAAACTATAACCAACGCTTAAAAGCTTTGTGCTGCCTGCATTTTCCCACTCCAACATTTTATCAACCACCTTCATCATATAGATTAATTTTTTTGCAGTAAAAGGCAAAAATGGATTTATAAAAATAGTAAGGTTAGCTGTTAATTGAAGAGCAATATGCAACGCATTGTCTATTAGTTTTTTATTCTCTTCAGTTGTAGGTTGCAACTTATCATTTGAGGCTTTCTTCCACGGCTCTTTCTCCTGCAAATATTTGTTTCCTTTTCTTGCAAGGTCGATCACTTCGTACAATGCATCCCGAAATTTATATTGCTCTACAAGATTTTCAATTTTTGTTTTTGTTGCAGGAATTTCTTGCAGCAATTTTCTATCTGTATCATCTAAAACATCATCATGCAGCTTTGGAACTTTTCCGTTACAAAGCTTATGCATTAAAACAAAAGTGCGATTTACAAAATTGCCGAATATGGCTACGAGTTCACTATTCGTCCTGTCCTGAAAATCTTTCCAGGTGAAATCATTGTCTTTTGTTTCGGGTGCATTGGCGCATAAAACATAACGCAATACATCCTGCTGATCAGGAAAATCTTTTAAATATTCATCAACCCATACAGCCCAGTTACGGCTGGTAGAAACTTTATCGCCTTCGATATTTAAAAACTCATTGGCAGGAACATTATCAGGCAAAACAAAATTGCCGTGCGCCTGCAGCATCGCAGGAAAAATAATGCAATGAAAAACAATGTTGTCCTTGCCAATAAAATGTACAAGCTTGGTATCTTCTTTACACCAGTAATCTGCCCAATCTTTTGTCAATTCTTTTGTTGCAGAAATATATCCTATCGGCGCATCAAACCAAACGTATAAAACTTTTCCATCAGCATTTGGTAGCGGAACTTTTACTCCCCAATTGCTATCCCTTGTCATTGCCCGTGGTTGCAAACCTTTATCCAGCCAGCTTTTGCACTGACCATAAACATTATTCTTCCAGTCTTTATGTTCTTCTAAAATCCATTGTTTTAAAAACGATTCATAATTTTGCAGCGGAAAATACCAATGCGTTGTTTTCTTTTTTATAGGCACTGCATCGCTTAAAGTGCTCTTCGGATTTATTAATTGTTCAGGACTTAAAGATGAGCCGCATCTTTCACACTGATCACCATAAGCATTTTCATTTCCGCAAACCGGGCAGGTGCCAATTATGTAGCGATCTGCAAGAAAAGTTTTTTTCTCTTCATCATAATATTGTTCAGTTTCCTTTTCTTCAAACAATCCTTTATCATACAGATTGGTAAAAAAATCACTAGCCGTTTTATGATGAACTTCGTTTGATGTTCTTGAATAAATATCAAATGATATACCCATTTTCCCGAAGCTATCTTTGATGATAGCATGAAATTTGTCTACTACTTCCTGCGGCGAAATTCCTTCTTTCATTGCACGTATTGTAATAGGTACGCCATGTTCATCGCTACCGCAAACAAACTTTACATCTTTCTTTTGTGCTCTTAAATAACGGGCATAAATATCTGCCGGAAGGTAACAACCGGCAAGGTGCCCAATATGTACAGGTCCGTTTGCATAAGGCAAAGCCGCCGTTAATAAATATCGTTTGAATTCTTTCATGCCCTAAACCCCTACAGGGGCTTTACATTTTATTAAGTTGTCTATAATTATTTCGCTTATTACCCATTATGATATAGCGCATATTCCCCTTTAGAGGCAGGGGCACAAAAATACCTTAATCAAAAGCATCTCCCAAAACAATACATTTTCAATAACTTCATTTCATGAACCGAAAAGATTTTCTTTCTTCTGTTGTGCCATTGGTTACTGTTGCATCTGCTGTTGCAGGCACAAAAAATATAAACGATGAAGACTCATTAAAAATTCCTCCTTATTTAAAAGAAGGAGATATTATCGGCATCACATGTCCATCAGGTTTTATAACACAGGAAGAGATTCAGCCTGCTGTTTTAAAATTAAAGGAATGGGGTTTCCGGGTAAAGGTTGGCAAAACAGTAGGAGAAAAAGATTTTACTTTTGGCGGCAATGATGAATTGCGAACAGATGACCTGCAGCAAATGCTGGATGACAGGGACATTGATGCAATTCTTTTTGGACGTGGCGGCTACGGTGCTGTTCGCATAATTGACAACATTGATTTTACAACTTTTAAGAAACATCCTAAATGGCTGATAGGTTTTAGTGATGCAACCGTTTTTCATTCGCACCTAAACAGGAATTTTGGTATTGCTTCAATACATTCAAAAATGTGCAATAGTTTTCCGGCAGATTGGAGCAAAGCAGAGGCATCACAAATTGAAACGATAGATTCAATACGAAAATGTTTAAACGGCGAAAAGATGGAATACACCGCTGTTGCAAATGAAAAAAACAGGACAGGAAAAGGTGAAGGAGTTTTAATTGGTGGCAATCTCTCCATACTTCAAAATCTTGCGGGAACTAAATCTGACATATACACTACACACAAAATTTTATTTGTTGAAGATACTGGCGAATATCTTTACAGCATCGACAGGATGTTCTGGAATTTAAAACGCAGTGGTAAACTTGACAAGCTTAACGGATTGATTATAGGCGGATTTAAAACAAAGCCGGATGATGCAGGTGAAGAATTTGGAAAGACTGTGTACGATATAGTGAATGAAGTTGTAAAAGAATTTTCCTATCCTGTTTGTTTTGATTTTCCTGTGGGCCATCAAAAAAATAATTTTGCTTTAAAGTGCGGAATAAGGCATCGGTTAACGGTTACAAGCGACCAGGTAAAACTGAAAGAATAAATTTATAAATAAATATGTCATTTATTATTCCACCTTATTTACAAAAAGGAGATACCATAGGACTGGTTTGCCCGGCAGGTTTTATGCCTTTGGAAAAAGTGCAAACTGCCATTGGTACTTTACAACAGTGGGGCTTTAAAGTAAAGACGGGGAACACTGTCGGTGGTAAATCAGAAAATTATTTTTCAGGAAGTGATGCAGATAGGTTAGATGATCTGCAGCAAATGATGGACAATAAAAATATAAAAGCCATCCTGTGTGCAAGAGGAGGTTACGGTATGGGAAGAATTATTGATTACTTAAATTTCAAAAAATTTAAAAAGGATCCGAAATGGATAATCGGATTTAGTGATATAACCGTTTTACATTCTCATCTTTATACTAATTATAAAATTGCTTCGCTGCATGCGCCAATGGCAGCAGCTTTTAATGATGGGCAATACAAAAATGCATTTGTTGAAAGTCTGCACAGGGCATTAATTGGTGAAGAAGGTAGTTATAAATGCGCAACACATCCTTTTAATAAAAATGGAAAAACAGCAGGTAGATTAGTTGGAGGAAATCTTTCATTGCTTGCACATTTGATTGGCACATCTTCTGACATCAACACAAAAAATAAAATATTATTTATTGAAGATATCGGCGAATACGTTTATAATATTGACAGGATGATGTACCAGTTAAAGCGCAGCGGCAAACTTGAAAAACTTGCAGCGCTTATTGTCGGTAAATTTGCTGACATTAAAGATACCGAGCGCCCATTCGGACAAACAGCGGAAGAAGTAATAAAAGATATTGTAAAAGAATATGATTACCCGGTTTGTTTTAATTTTTCGGTAAGCCATGAGAAAGAAAATTATGCGCTCAAGATAGGTGTGGAATATGAATTAAATGTTGCTTACAAAAATGTATCACTTACCGAACTATAAATATCAGCGAAGCAACGAATCAAGCTTTTGATGAAACAATGTAAAGTCATTTAAGTTATTGTGCTTGCCTTTTTCTAACGTGATAAATTCATCTCCGGGTTTTAAGATGCTTTTTAATTTTTCAGAAACAGAATAAGGAATTATCTCATCATCCGTTCCATGAAAAATTGTTACCGGAGCTGTAACCTCCTCTAAATATTCATTTATAAGAAACTTAAATTTTGACATGTAAGAAGTTGGATAAATGGGAGCATAATAACTAAATAATGCAGGAATACTAAAATATGGCGTTTCCAATATCAACCGCCTGCAATCCTTTACTGAAGCCAGTTGAGAAGCAATCCCTGTTCCGAAAGACCTCCCATAAATGATAATGCTATCTGCTTTAAATTTCAGGTTAGCCAGTTTATAAACAAGCATCGCTTCCTCATATAATTTTTTTTCTGTTAGCTCACCGGTTGTTTTCCCAAAGCCGGGGTAATCCGGCATCCAGACTTCGTAACCAAACTTTGTAAAATTATCTGCAAACATTGCGTAATGTGATATGTTCATTTTATTACCATGAAAATATAATACAACACCTCTCCTTACAGAATCTTTTGGAAAGAACTGGACGATATTAAAATTTTCGTGGTGATTAATGGGGATATTAATTTCTTTAAATGAATTCTTGAAGCTATAAGCATAATCCTGGTCATAGGACACAGGATGAAGTAAAATTTTCAGCTGCAAAAAATATAAGGGAATACCAATAACAACATAAAAAAAGAGAATGATTTTGAACCAACGCAACATTCGCTTTAGTGTGAACTTATTGCCTGGCAGCTCTTTGGAATTTTCCATCATGGGTTTAAAATATCTCTTATAAAATTGTGGTACTCAGGAAACGAAGGTAGATTATTGTGTCTTCCACCATGAATACGAATGAGTGTTATCTTTCTTGGATTAAGAGCCTGCAATTGCTCGCTGTGTTTTATGGGTATCAGCCAATCTTTGGTGCCATGCAAAATATAAGTATGACAATTTACTTTCCGTATCCATGTATCAGATTGCCATTGGTAACGCAGCAAAAGTTTCATGGGTAAAATTGGGAAAAACCTTTGCACAGCTTTTCTAAAACTTAAATACGGTGCATCAAGAATTAAATACCGGGGTGAATTTTCACTTGCCAGCTTTGTTGCAAACCCGCTGCCAAGGCTTCTTCCATATACGATAATATGATTTTCATCATACTGGCTCTTTAAAGTATTGTACACAAACTGCATATCATTCATCATTTCTTTTTCACTCTTCTTGCCTGTACTTTTTCCAAACCCCCGGTAATCAACCAACACTACATCATAATTATAGCGGTAAAAATCCTTTGCATATTTTGCCCATCCCTTAATGCTTCGTGTATTACCATGAAAATATAAAATGAGCCCGTGCGGATCTTTTACGTAAAAATGAAGCCCGTTAATTCGTACACCTTCTTCAACATCAAAAAATAATTCTTTAAAGGGCGCATCATATTTATACAGAAAATTTTGTTTTAATTTTTCAGGCTTAAAAATAAATCGCTCCTGTACCATGTACACAATTATGATGATTATGGAATAACCTGCGATTATGTATATGATTGCCGGAGACAAAACAATTTAGTAATTAGAAATTTGAAATAGGCAATATAGGCTTTTTGTTATTGCCAGATGGAATGGCTGCATTCAAATGCAACAAAGCTGCTATTAAAATTTTAACTACATTATTCTTCAGCGTAGCTTTGATATTTAAGAATGCAGTAAGCGGAAAGTTTTACTCTGCAACACGATCATTCTCATCATCAGGTAACAGCGCCTGCAAATATCAATACCTGTTTTGTGGTGGGAAAATACATTGTGCGGAAGTGAAAATTGCTGAATCGTTCTAAAATAAACTTTCCATAAAATTCTTTGATTAAATAAAAATTATTCTTCATCATCCGGAAAAACGCGTTTAAGTTTGAGTTTATTTACAGGCGCTACTATCAACGGAAATTTTTCAACAGTTACATTGCTTTGGTCAAGACCAAAACCTCTCTCTTCACTAAGGCTTAGTTCCTTTAACCAGAAATGTAATTTCATTATCAGCTTCTCAAAAAATGGCAACTCATTATCTCTTGATAAAAATTTTTCCATCACTATAAACTGGAAATCGCCTACTACATTATTTCGCTGTAAACTTTCGTAACGGCTGGTAATATTTACTTCCCGGTTCGTTACCATATTTTCAACAACACTTCTAAACATCAGATTTATATGCGGCTCCATTCTAAAACCCAATCTAAATTCAACACGTATCACTTCATTGGGAATAATTACATCAACAGAATATTCCGAGGTATAGGGATCATCCAAAGTATCAACATGAACAAACCAATAGATGTCGGCACGCTTTGGCTTCCGGTTTAAAATAGAATAAATGATCTTGTGCTCAATTTCTTTTGGATTATTAGCACTTGTTAGATAAACAAGATGAGTAGAATATTTAGGAATGGTACTATCGTTACTCAACTCCTGCAACATAGGTAGGTATTGCTCTAACCTTACAAATTCCACATAACGGTTCTTTACTTTTCTTGCACGGAACCAAATATACATTACTGCAAACAGGGCACCGCCAACAATTAATGTTACAAAACCACCGTGCGGAAATTTACTTAGGTTGGCGAATAAAAAACTTAATTCAATAGTTATATAAACTGCCAGGTATAAATATATCAGTGGCTTGGGGGTTCGTCTCGCTACGAGAAAATTAGAAAAGAGCATAGAAGTGGCTAACATGCAAAGTGTGATCGCAAGGCCATATGCAGCCTCCATATTGGAAGATGACCTGAAATACACTGTAATGCCAACACATCCGATAAACAAAATTGTATTAATGCCGGGGATATATAATTGACCTCTCTCCTCTGTAGGATAATTTATTTTCATTTTTGGCCAAAGGTTTAGTCGCATGCTTTCGCTTATTAATGTAAACGAACCGCTTATTAAAGCCTGGCTGGCAATAATTGCAGCAACTGTGGCTATCACAATACCAAATATTTTAAACCATTCCGGCATTACTCCATAAAATGGATTAAAGCCTGCATCAATTATTTCTTTTGTAAAAACTTTACCTGTATGATTTGAAAGAAGCCATGCACCTTGTCCCAAATAATTTATGAGAAGAGATGTTTTTACAAATATCCAGGAGATACGAATGTTGCCACGGCCACAATGGCCAAGATCGCTGTAAAGCGCTTCTGCACCTGTTGTACAGAGGAACACTGCGCCTAAAAGAAAAAATCCGTGAGGGTAATGCGTTAATAACTTTATTCCGTACCAGGGATTAAACGCTTTGAAAACATACATTGCATCAGGCAAATGAATAAACCCCAATACCGCCAGCATTGAAAACCAGATACACATAATAGGGCCGAACATTTTACCTATTGATGCTGTACCAAATTGCTGTGAGAAAAAAAGTAAGATCAAAATACCGATAACAATATAAACTATGGTTGCTTCATTTATATTGCTGAAAAAATCAATTTGCTTTAAACCTTCCACGGCTGAGGTTACTGAAATGGGTGGGGTTATCATGCCATCAGCGAGCAAAGATGCACCACCGATCATGGCAGGATATACAAGCCATTTTTTTTGCCTGCGCACCAATGCATACAAAGAAAATATTCCTCCCTCTCCCCTGTTATCAGCTTTTAAAGTAAGAATTACGTACTTCACAGTTGTTTGCAATGTGAGCGTCCAGATAATACAGGACAGTGCTCCCAATATTAATTCCTGCGTAATTACTTTGTCTCTTATAATGGCATTTAAAACGTAGAGAGGTGATGTGCCTATATCTCCGTAAATAATTCCTAAAGCAATAAGTAATCCGGCTCCGGTTACTTTATTGAGGTTTTTTCTCACTATAAATATTTAGGTTCTTTTCTACAACGAAATTTTATTAGATACAATATATTTCAAAGTAAAATAATAGGCAAATGTAGAGTGAATTTAAATATTATCAGGCAGTAATTAAACATTTGATGGCTTTCACGGGGCTTTTATTTTTACAAAGTTGGCAGTAAATAAACATGATACATATTCCCACTTGATTTTGGCGGCATATGTTTTGAAAATTATAAATGCCACGGAAAATTTCACAACCCAGCAAGTTATTAGAATGTAAAAAAATATAACCTGGCGTATGATAGTTTTTTAAGTCTCCTGTGTTAAGAAGCTTTATGTGATATATTTTTAGCAGAAGTAACGGGAAGAGAACGATCAAATAAAATTTAGAAGACCATTATTTTAAACAAAACTCCAGTAAGTTTCTTCGGCATGCAAATTTGTTTCGGGCCAATGATTGAGATCAAAGCCCGGGGCCTTCTCAAGCATTTCTTTCGACTGGTTAAATATGAATGCCTTTTTTCCAGGATCAACCTTTAGAAGATTGAATGGAATTGCAAAATACTTTTCACCAATTGTGAGAAAGCCACCAAATTCTATAACAACATATTCAATTTTGCCATTTGTAATATCAACCATAATATCCTGTATTTTGCCCATGTGATCACCATTTGCATTGTGTACTTTGTCGCCAATTATTGATGTAGCGGTTAAAAATCTTAATGGGTTGTTAGGGTGAGGGCCTTCTTTATTAACTCCTGTAAGGTTTTCATTAGTTATTGTATCCATTGTATTTTGATTTATGTAATTAATTATATTGAAAGTTAAATTTATATACTCAAGAATTGTTCCGAAGATATCCTGATAGTGATCTTTATTATTTTACTCTTTTAATATTTGTTATTTCAATTGGGGGATAGAATGACTCTTCATTATCGGGTTGCCGGTGTATTTTTCTCACTATATCCATTCCTTTAAACACTTTTCCAAACGCAGAAAAGCCTTGCCTGTCTGCGTTTGCGTCGCCCCCATAATCATAAGCAGGCTGATCTCCCACGCAAATAAAGAATTCTGAGCTTGCGGTGCCTGGCGTTGTACGGGCTAATGATATTGTTCCGTTTATATGCAGAATTCCGGTTTTGTTGGTTGGCTCATGGGGGATGCCCGGTAAGCTAACTCCTTTTTTATAGTTGGTTTGCCATATACCACCTTGTATCAATTCTGATTTAAAAGATGCTGAAGGCTGATCCTCTTCTTTTAGCACCCGGTAAAAAGAACTGTTTTTATAGAAACCGGAATCAACATAAGATAAAAATGCAGCTACACTTTTAGGTGCTTTATCAGGATACAATTCTACTTCAATATTGCCAAAATTTGTTTCT
>JBKJSX010000050.1:0-5933 GCA_046594375.1 Chitinophagaceae bacterium | reverse complement strand
GCTCTTCTTACAACATTTCTAAATTCGCGTAAGTTACCCGGCCAGTTATAATTGATAAACATTTCCTGTACATCATCTTCGTACCCTTCGATGTTCTTATTAAGTTCTTTGTTTGTTTTATCAAGAAAAAAATCTGCGAATAAAGGGATGTCTACTTTACGGTTTCTTAATGGCGGAAGGTTTATTGAGAACTCATTAAAGCGATGATAAAGATCTTCTCTGAACTTTCCTTTACGGTAAGCATCCTGCAGGTTTTCATTAGAGGCTACAATAATGCGGATATCAACATCCATTTCTTTTGTACCACCAACTCTTTTAAACTTTCTTTCCTGTATAACTCTTAATAATGCCGCCTGTATCTCGTATGATAAATTGGTTACCTCATCTAAGAATAAAGTACCACCATTCGCTAATTCAAAATGACCTTCTTTATCTACCACAGCACCTGTAAATGCACCCTTTACATGCCCAAACAATTCACTGCCGGCAAGCTCTTTTGAAAGAGTGCCGCAATCCATTGCAATAAATGGTTTATCCTTCCGGTTGCTGTATTCATGAATTGTTTTTGCAATAACTTCTTTACCTGTTCCGCTTTCTCCATATAAAATAATGCTGTAATTAGTAGAAGCCACAATTTCAATCTGCCTGTAAAGCTGTGCAGTTTCACCGTCCTGCCCAACTAAAAATTCTTTGTTAGCAGAGACCATGTAAGATTTTTTATTTTTTACTGCAGGTGTATTTACCGCCGGAGTAACATGATCATCAGCAGGCGCAGCCAAAGCTTTTTCAATAACGTTTATAACCTCATCGGGCACCAGAGGTTTTGTTATATAATCAAAGGCGCCAAGCTTAATAACGTCAACAGCAGTTTTAATATCAGAATAACCTGTAATGATGATTACAATGGTTTCAGGATTTATTTCTTTGATCTTTAGTAAAACATCTTTACCATCCTTATCTCCTAAACGAAAATCGCATAGAACAATATCAAAAGATCCTTCGGCAACTTTTGCTATTCCTTTAGATGCGCTATGGGCAGAATCAACAAAATATCCCTTTTTACCAAGGAACCTGCTGAGCAATGTGCACATATCAAGATCGTCATCAATAATGAGGATTTTTTTGTTCATAAAAGCTTACCGGGTTTAGGGATAACAAAGTTAATCTAAAACTTTGTTTTTTAAAACAGGATTTGCAACCTGCGTTTCTTCTGTTTTTATCCAAATAGCATATTCATTAGGGTAAATTTTACCACCGTGCAATTTTGCATAAACCTTGGTAAATTCGGCACCTAAATATAATATTATTGAGCTATAGTACACCCATACCATTATTATCATTATGGAGCCTGCCGCACCATACACTGAGGCAATAGTACTTCTACCCAAATAATATCCAATGCCCAGTTTGCCAAGCGTAAAGAACACTGATGTAATAAGTCCGCCTACAAAAACATCTTTCCATTTTATTTTAGCGTCGGGTAATACTTTAAACATTAATGAAAATAAAAAGGTGGTTATTACAAAACTTAAAACACTGTCAGTTATTTGAACAAGTATTACACTAAATTCAGAAAAATAGCGTGCTAAAAAATTTCCAAAAGCTGAAACAATAGCATTTAATAATAAAGAGACCATCATAACAAAACCAATACTTATAATTAATGAAAAAGAAAGCAGCCTGTTAAGAATAAGCTTCCACCATGTTTTTTTCGTTTTAACCCGTAACCCCCAAATTTTATTCAGCGAGTCCTGTACTTCTCCAAAAATACCCGTTGCGCCAATTAATAACACGATCACACTTATGATAGTGGCAAATACATTATGACCGGTAAGATGTATATTTTTTATCGTTTCCTGTATTTGAACTGCTGCATCATTGCCTACCAATCCTTTAATTTGCGAGTAGATATGCCCCTGTATTGCTTCTTTACCAAATAAAACCCCACATATAGATATGAGTACTATGAGAACAGGAGCTAATGAGAAAACTGTATAGTATGCAAGCGAGGCGCTGTATTTTAAGATATTGTCCTCAATAAATTCAGTAAAAACCTGTTTTAAGTATTGATAAACTGTTATTATTTTTTTTTTCATAGATGTAAGTACTTAACATTTACGCTGCAAAGCCCATAGTAATATTTAAATAAGTGTTTAAAATTAATCTATAGAATTTTTTTAAAAAAATTTAAGTATTTGTTACTGGCAGATTAATTGCCTCATCTATGCAAAAGGACAACTTGTGAAAAAACATCTCGATGGCGATATAGAGGCACTTATTGTAGAGGATGAAATTGATATCTGTTTTTTGTTAACAGGGATATTAAGAAAAAAAAATCTGCAAACAGCCTACGTAAATAATATACACGACGCTAAAAGTATGCTTAGTACAGAGCATCCTTCCATACTCTTTTTAGATAACAACCTGCCTGACGGCCATGGGGTAGATTGCATTCAGGGAATTAAAATGAGTCATCCATCAATGAGAATAATAATGATAACAGCAGATGACACATTATCCAACAAAAATAAAGCGCTGAAAGCCGGAGCTGATTCTTTTATTGGTAAGCCATTTACAATGGATGAAATAAATAAAACGGTTGACAAGATGTTGAAACGGGCTATTCAATAAATGACTTGCTCAAGTTGTAGACTTATTTCCCCGAGAATTATATCACAGAACACGCATTATAGATACAATAATACCTATATATATTGGTTTGTACACAGATTTATTTTTTGGCAAAATTTTTTATATACCTTAGGAGAATAATTTTTTAATCACTTAAAATTTTTACGAACATGGGAAACTTATTATATGTGATCGCGGTAATTTTAATAATTATCTGGGTCTTCGGAGCTTTTGTATCTCCTTTCGGTGGCAATTTAATTCACATACTATTAGTGATAGCCATCATAGCAGTCTTATTAAAAGTTATTCGGGGAGGAACAGTTTAACCCTAAAATCAAAAAATAATTTCTTGATTCTATAAATTCATTTTTTATGGAAAGCTGGAAATTAAAATTGAAAGGTGGCCGGAACAAATTAAAAGGCAAGCAAAACAAGCCTATGGCTATCTTACCGATGATTGTTTCGAAGAAGGCATAGATGATGAACTGGGAGGAAGTTTACAATAGAAGATAAGTGAAACAAAAGATGAAGTAATAAAATGGATTGAGAATTTTTAATTAGTATTTATTAACTATCATTTTACGTAATGCAACAAGCCCTCATCACACGATGAGGGCTTTTTGTATAAAAAATTATTCCGGGATTTTAATATTAATTCCCGGAAAAATAGATCATCAAATGTAGTGAATGGTTCATAGCAACTTTATAACTTTACTTACATGCAGATTACAAACCAGTCTCCATTATATGTACAGCTTGGTTTTAAGTTTTTGATGCTGTTTTTTATGTGCTATTTTATTTATGTGGCACAGGATATAATTATTCCATTTGCATTTGCTGTATTGCTTGCGGTACTATTATTACCGGTTGTTAATTTTTTAGAAAGAAAAAAAGTTCCGCGGGTTCTATCTATTGCCATCTCATTGTTGCTGTCATTAATTTTTATAAGCGTAATAATTTATTTTTTATCTACACAGATCGCCAATTTTATGGATGACATACCTTCAATAAAAAAGCATCTAACTGATCATTGGATTACACTTCAAAAATGGATAAAAACAAAACTCCATATTTCATTGCGTGAGCAAAATCAGTATTTTAATCAAACTGCTGAAAAAATAAAAAGCTCAGGTACTGAGTACATCAGTGAAACATTCTTTTCTCTTACTCAGGCTGTAATGCTGCTGATCTTATTACCTATCTACACTTTTCTGATCCTGTATTACAGGCATCTGATCCGGAGATTTTTATATGCTGTATTCCGCAAGGAACATAGTGAGAAAGTAACTACTGTTATTAAACAGTCAAAGCTTATGATAAACAGTTATATGACTGGCTTGCTGATTGAAATGGGGATTGTTGCTGCAAGCAATTCAATAGGCCTGTTAATGCTGGGAATAAAATATGCTTTGTTCTTTGGGGTGCTGGCGGCAGTATTAAATATTATCCCTTACATAGGTATGTTTGCCGCTACGCTGTTTACTGTTCTTGTTACCTTAACAACATCAAACAATACAAGTGATTTGGTTTGGATAATAGTAGTAATGTATGGCATCCATATAATTGATGTAAATATTTTAATGCCTAAAATTGTAGCCTCACGTTTAAGGATTAATGCTTTGATATCTATTTTAGGAGTGGTAATAGGCGGGGGATTAACAGGCATTTCAGGATTATTTTTATCAGTGCCTGCTGTGGCGATGACAAAAATAATCTGCGATCAGGTAGAAGGGTTAGAGGCATGGGGGTTACTTTTAGGAGATGATATTACAGGCTCAAAAAAAATGAATTTATATCATAAAATTAAAGGACTGCGATTGAAAAAAACAGGCAAGGCTGTCAAGCCGAATGTATCATCATGATCTATTAGCACATCCCCACCAACTTTTTATTATTATGCAGGTATCAGTCTAAAATAAAAAAGTATCACTTTGAAATTAATAGATAAGAAAATTTCCATTTATAAGAGAAAAACAAATTGCAAACAAACCAACAATTTACGTTCTCACTTGTGCAGGGGGTTCTAAGCAGAATTAAAAGAGATTATAAATGAAGAGCCTTTTCCTTTCTCGCTCTCTGCATAAATTTTAGCATTGTGTCCAAGCACGATATTTTGTGTATTGGTTAATCCTAAGCCTGTGCCTTTTTCCTTTGTTGTAAAGTAGGGTTCAAATAGTTTTGAAATAGATTCTTTATCCAGGCCCTTGCCATTATCTGAAATAGTAACTATATGGCGGTTGTCTTTTGTTTCGGTTGTAATGGTAATAGCCCCTTCCTTTATATCGATTGCTTCAACGGCATTTAAAATAATATTAAGAAATGCTATTTTTATTTTTTCAACATCTGCCAGCACTGGTAAGGAGTATGGTGTATAATTTTTAATTATTATTATTTTTTTAAGATCAACCCTGTCCTGTACAAAACTGAGACTTTGATCAAGCATCTCATTGATATTTACTTTTGTAAAATTGAGGTGTGCAGCTTTTGTTGAATTTAAAAGATCATTTATTAATTCATTTATCCTGTTACTGTTTCTTGTTATCATATCAAGCAGGATATCTACATCAGCAGTAGTTTTTATTTCCGTGCGCAAATGTTCAGTTGCAAGGTTAATATTGGTTAGGGGGTTTCTTACTTCATGAGCAATTGTTCGGGATATCCTGCCTGTTGCTGCAAATTTTTCAATGCTCCTCAACTCAAGCAGTTCAGTGTTCGCTTTCTTCAATTCATTTATTTTTTGTTCTAATTGTTCTCTAAATTGTTCTGACTGCTTATCTGCCGCCTTCCTTGCATTGTTTTCTTTGTTGAAAATAATGATTGAATACAATGCCAATACAATTGCAATTGCAAATGCAGCTACATTAATAACTTTAATAAAATTGGAAAAGTTAGTACCACGCTTTGATCTTTTTACAAGGAGATCATTTTCATCCTTTTGAAATTTTAATGCAACTAATTTGATGCTGTCCATTACTAGTTTACCTTGATGGCCCATCATTTTAATTGTATCAGTAACGGTAAGGTTATGGTTTTTAAAAAGGAGTAATCCGGTTGAGAGTAGATTAAGTTTGGTTCTTATCAATATCTGTAAAGTTTCAAGTCTTTTTTGTTGTATAGAATTGTCTTCTGTAAGAGATCTTAGTTTTGTAAATGTAGAGTCTGTAAGATGGGGAGCTTTATAATAATCAGATAAAATGTTTTCATCTTTTAGTACAAGATATCCTCTGAACGCTGATTCAGCACTTATTAATTCTAATAAAAGAATATTCTGCGTATTAATAACATTAGTAGTATGATGTACA
>JBKJSX010000160.1:0-3804 GCA_046594375.1 Chitinophagaceae bacterium | reverse complement strand
ATTCGTCTTCCAGCTTTTAATATACTTCTGAATTTTACTATCAAGATTTATCACCACCCCTTCTACCGAATTATATTGAACAGATTTAATTAGCGGATCCAACTGCCATTTATAATTTCCTTTTGTTGCATAGTGTGTTCTGTCAATTCCACTCCAGAATATTTGTTTAATTGTTATTGGGCCTTGTTTCTTTTTTAAGGAATCAATATTGCTTTTGCTGTAAACAGAATCTCTTTCATACTGGTGGATGCTGTCTTTTATTTTATAATCTTTTATCTCTTCCGGTTCCAGCGGTACAGGGCGAATGCTATCCCAATATTCAGTCGTTTTTTTATTTACTGAAGTATCATACTTTATCACAACCCTGTCAAAATAATTTTTAGAGAACTTAGGATCAATATTATATTTGGAATATACGTTTACAAAATTCCCTATCGCATCAATACCAAACTGGTTAAAATTAAAATGCACCAGTTGGTTTTGCACTTGCCATACATCTTTGTTTACTGCGGTGTACATCTGTGTTAATTGAAGTGAATCCAGGAACTCAAGCTGCGAAGTTTTTGTAAGCAAAAGGTCGCAGCTATGTATTCGCCAATCTCCATCTGTAATATTAAGAATGCCCGAAAACACAGGCTCATAGCTATGTTTGGGAATAACACGTATAGCATTTATTTCTTTCCCATCTTCAAAAAAACTACCGATGAATTTATAGCGGTAATTGTTTAAAGCATTGTCAGCTATGGGAGAAATAAATCCACGGGGATTAAATCGTGATGTGAACATGGAAACATTATTCTCATACAGGCTTATGAATGTTGGAAAATTAAAACCAAATCCATCGCTCCCGCTTTGCCGGCAAGAGATTACTTCCAGTTTCATTTTATCAGGCCGCTGCATGGCAACTTTCGTAATTGACTCAGATAAAAAGATAATTCCTTTACCTGTAGAATCAAGCCGCATTTCTTTCCTGTCACTCTCTGGCACCTTCTTACCCAATATCCTGTTGGGCAAGCTTCTCAGCTTAACAATGCCTTTTATGTATGCCTCGCATGTGAAAGCTTTTACCTGCCTATTATAAAAAGATCTTTTCTTGATTGCCTGACGGATGATCTCGTAAGCAGGGTCTTCTTCACGGCTTTTTATTACGATCTCTTTTAACTGAAATTTTTGCAGCGAAAGAATGAAAATTATTTCCTGATCATTATTTTCTACAACAACCTGCCTTTCCTGTTTTGCATATCCAACATGCTGGCAAACCAAAGTATAAGTACCGGCTTGTAAAGTAAGATTGAATCTTGCCCCGCTGTTTGCTGTTACGGCTTTGGCAGTTCCTTTAACAGAAATAGAAGAAAATGGAAGCAGGTCGCCCTGTTCATTAAACACAGAGCCGTGAATACTTTGCGAAGAAGACTTAATCGAAAAAAATAAAAGGGAAATGAATATGAGATTCTTCATTTTCGAAAAATACATTCACGAATTTAAATAAATTAGTAAGAGGAAGACCTAACCTTTTTCTTTCTAAGAAAACTTCCCGTTAACGCGGCAAAGCCTGCAACAAGTCCGCCAATCAATGCAGTCGCAAATATTAAAAGATAAGGGCTATCAAATTTTAAAAAAAGTAATGATACTTTATGAGCAAGAATGTGGTTGTTGTTATTGCTTATCCAAAAACTTAATCCGCCCCACAATAAAAACAATGCAAGAAAGCCGTTAAGAAAACTCTTAGCTGAACTTTGAGGAATTACTGCTGTAACAAGAAATGCAACAATTGCAATACTCCACCATGGAAAATACAAACATGCTGCAAAGCTTAAGAGTGCTATAAGAATAAGTGAGATAATAAATTTCATAATGTAAATTTTTAGCAACTACGTCATTGCGAGGAACGAAGCAATCTCCTATTCCTGTTTAAATATTAAAAAATAAATTAATCAAGAGATTGCTTCGTTGTTCCTCCTCGCAAAGACGTTGCGGTTATTATTTAGAAAAACTCATTTTCGCAACAATTCTTTTATCTCCCTGTTCAGTTCGTTTCATCATCCAAAGCGTATTGTATTTTCCTGCAACCCATGTATCAATAAAATTATCATAATATTTACTGCCGGGGTTTCCGCTTTGCCCACCCGGATAAACGCCATAGGCTTCGGTTTGCGGTGTTAATGAAACTATCATGCGCCAGCTTGGCCCATGATCAGTCTTTGTTGCATTAATACAATGCGTACCTCCACCAATTGGCAAATGGAGTCGGCTTAATGCATCCAGTTTGGTGAGATGGCTTACATGTGTATCTTTAAACTTTCCCCATTCAAGTTTTCCTTCTGCCTCAATTTTTTGAAGTTCGGTAACGGCAGTTTTGAACGAAATATTTATTATATCAGCCAGTGTTTCCTTTTGAGGTGTTGTAATATTATCTAAAAATGTAAAAGCAGAATCTTTTAAAACTGCATCCAACAAGGTACTTTCATAAGGATACATTACAACTTCGGGAGCTTTCTCAAATTCATCATCCCAAACATTTTTGGTAAAACTACTCCACAAAAATAAAAATACCGTAGGCGCTTTGTTGTCAATATTATTGTTCAAGTCCCAACTTTTAATAATATTAAAATATTTTTTTCCATCAGCATTAAGGTTTGCCTCATTAATATTTTTTAAGAATAAAGGCCTTGCCATTTCTGCAAACACATCATAATTATTTGTTTGGAGAGCCTTCATATCATCGGGAGTAATTACGTTCATCTCATTTAATTTCCTATTGATCAAAAACCCGCGGTAAACCGGATAACCTCTTCCCAAAAAATAAGGATAGGTGGAATCAGTTGGGCGCTGGTTAGCGCTGCTTATAAACCCCCGTTCAGGATTGTATTGAAACGGCACTTCGTTTTGCGGTATCATTCCCTGCCACATAAAACTGCTGTCAGTGCCGGGCATAATAAAATCTCCCTGTCCGTCCCATTTTGCAGGAAACTCTCCCTGCGTTCTTATAGCAATGTCTCCGTTTTTGCAGGCGAATGCGCAGTTTTGCCCGGGGGTGTGAAGGAATTGCGCAGCCTCTACATAATCAGCATAATTTTTTGCATGGTTTAAAAGTGTAAAGCATTTAAGATCATTGCTTGCATCAGTGCCCTTCCATCTTACTGCATAATATTTTTTATTAGTATTTGAGTAGCCCCCAAAGGTTTTATCATACATCACGGGCCCAAATACAGTGTAGGCAACCGTATCAAGATAATCAGGTTTCCCTTTTATTTTAATTATCTCTACTCTCAAGTCAGTGTTTTTCCAGGCATTATTAAACCAATATTCTTTACGGCTGTCATCTTTAAATTTTATTTCATAATAATCTCTTACATCTCTTCCACCATTGGTAAAGCCGAAAGCGCAGCTATCATTATAACCAATTATTACGCTTGGCGCTCCGGGGAATGTTGCTCCATAGGCACTAAACTGTGGTGTTGATATTTGCATCTCGTACCAAAGCGAAGGAAGGTTTAAACCAAGATGTGGATCGTTGCACAAAATTGGAGAGCCGCTTTTTGTTTTTTTGCCACTAACAGCCCAGTTGTTACTACCGTTTTCTTTTGCGGGTTTATGTTCAAAAACATTCAATGTGTCATGAAGATTAAAATATAAAGAATCAACATTGAAAGGAACTTTTGTTTCAACTCCGGGTTTTTGAAATGCAGTTCCTTTCTGAATTATGGGATCGAGAGAATCAGGAATTTGCGGATATAATTTTTCAAAATCTTCTTTACTAAAAAAACTTTTTGCATTCGTCATTTCAAAATCATCATCACGCCC
>JBKJSX010000226.1:0-11285 GCA_046594375.1 Chitinophagaceae bacterium | reverse complement strand
GAAGAACTTGTTGCAAACGCACAAGGTGAGGTTGCAGAAGTTTGGGATAGTTATAACATGGGTCTTATAACAAATAACGAGCGCTACAACCAGATCATTGATATCTGGAGCAGGGTGGATACCAAGGTAACGGAAACCCTTATACGCGAACTGGCAAATGACAAGCAGGGTTTCAACTCTGTATACATGATGCTTGACAGCGGTGCAAGGGGTAGTAAGCAGCAGATCAAGCAGCTGGCAGGTTTGAGGGGATTGATGGCTAAGCCCCGTAAGTCGGGAAGTTCAGGATCTGAGATCATTGAGAACCCGATCCTTTCCAACTTCAAAGATGGTTTGAATGTACTGGAGTACTTCATCTCCACGCATGGTGCCCGTAAAGGTCTTGCGGATACAGCATTGAAAACAGCGGATGCCGGTTATCTTACCAGAAGATTGGTTGACGTTGCACAGGATGTTGTTATTCTTGATGAGGATTGCGGAACACTTCGCGGTATTGCAACTTCAGCATTAAAAGATAATGAAGATGTGATTGAGCCGTTATTAGACAGGATCGTTGGTCGTACTTCATTGCACAATATTTTTAATCCTGTTAATGATGAATTAATTGCAGAAGCAGGCGTAGAAATTACAGATGAGATAGCACAAAAAATTGATGAGGCTGGTGTTGAAAATGTAGAGATTCGCTCTGTATTAACATGTGAAGCAAAACGTGGTGTTTGTGTAAAATGTTATGGTAAGAATTTAGCATCAGGATATACAGCACAGCGAGGTGATGCAGTTGGTATCATTGCAGCACAATCTATCGGTGAGCCGGGAACACAGTTAACATTGCGTACATTCCACGTGGGTGGTGTGGCGGGTTCTGCATCAGTCGAATCAACATTAAATGCAAAGTTTGATGGTACAGTTCAGTTTGATGGTTTGAGAACTGTTGATGCACTTGCTAATGATAAATCAAAAATAAAAATCGTTATCGGTCGTACAGGTGAAGTAAGAATTATGGATGTAAAGAATGATCGTTTGCTAATAACGAACAACGTTCCTTACGGTGCTACATTAAATGTAAAAGACGGACAGAAAGTAACAAAAGGAGAAGTGATCTGCACATGGGATCCGTTCAATAATGTTATCGTTTCTGAAATTGAGGGTAATGTTAAGTTTGAGCATATAGTAGAAGGTATCACTTATCGGGAAGAAGCTGATGAACAAACTGGTCACAGGGAAAAAGTGGTTATCGAAACAAAAGACAAAGCAAGAATTCCATCTTTGATTATAGAAGGTAAAAAAGATCATAAAGGTTATAACTTACCGGTTGGTTCTCATATCATCATGGAAGAAGGTGAAGAAGTTAGAGCAGGGCAAGTGGTTGTAAAAATTCCTCGTGTGTTAGGTAAGCTAAGAGATATCACGGGTGGTCTTCCAAGAGTTACAGAATTATTCGAAGCAAGAAACCCGGGTAACCCCGCAGTAGTTTCCGAGATTGATGGTGTTGTTTCTTTCGGTAACATCAAGCGTGGTAACAGGGAGATAATTGTTGAAGCAAGAGATAGTGTTGTAAAAAAATATCTTGTTCCGCTTACACGCCAGATACTTGCACAGGATGGTGACTTTATAAAAGCAGGTGTTGCTTTGTCCGACGGGCAAATTGCACCGGCAGATATTTTGTCAATCAAAGGTCCGTTCGCAGTGCAGGAATATGTGGTGAATGAGATTCAGGAAGTGTATCGTTTGCAAGGTGTAAAAATTAATGATAAGCACATCGAAGTTATTGTTAGGCAGATGATGCGTAAAGTAACTATAGAAGATGCAGGTGATACTAAATTCTTAGAAGGCGATACCGAAGACCGTTACGACTTTAATGTTGAGAATGACTGGATCTTTGATAAAAAAGTTGTTACTGAAGCTAACGATTCTTCAAAGATGAGACCGGGACAAATTGTTACACTTCGTGAAGTTAGAGAAGAGAATTCGATCTTGCGTCGTGCTGATAAAAAAGTAGTTGAGTTCCGTGATGCAAGGCCGGCAACATCTTCACCCTTGTTGTTAGGTATTACAAAAGCATCATTGGGTACACATAGCTGGATATCTGCAGCATCGTTCCAGGAAACAACCAAGGTATTATCATCTGCGGCAATACAAGGTAAGATGGATGAAATGATGGGCTTGAAAGAGAATGTTATCACCGGTCATCCAATACCTGCCGGAACAGGAATGCGTGATTTTGATAACATGATAGTTGGCAGTAAAGAAGAGTATGAATTGCTGATGACTTCTAAAGAAGCCATGGCATTTGATGAAGAAGAATAGACCGCTGATTTGTTATGATATAAATGATTAAGGAGTAAGAGAAATCTTACTCTTTTTTTGTATTTACAATCCTGCGTCTTTGCGAGACATCACTCACAGCTTTGTTTGGAGCAAAGTAGAGGCAATCTCATAAAAGAAATTATAAAATTTGGTTTTCCGCATTTTTATTTCATAGCATAATTGTTGCACTCACTTCAAGTCTATATCATTTGTAGGAACAATAAATCTTTCTTTTTCTTTATTAGTCCTCAGCCAACAAACATCCTTTTTAACTTTTCACTTTTTATCCTTTCCTTTATCTTGCTGCACCTAATCAAATTATTTGCGAATGAAAAATTTTTCCTTAATTGTTAATGCTGTTTTATTACTCCTGGTTGGCTACTTGTATATCGATAAATTTTCTTCTTCAAAAAAAACAGAAGTCTTTGCGCATACACAAAAAGATTCTTCCTGTAATCATGGCAACAAGGTTGCTTATATAGACCTTGATTCTTTGCAGGGCAGTTATGAATATTATAAAATTTTAAAAGCCGACTTCGAAAAAAAGCAAGCTGCCAGTAATAATCAAGTTGCAGATCTGCAACGACGTTACCAGGCACGAGCCTTGCAATTACAACAAAAAGGCGCTACAATGACCCCGCAAGAACAGGATGCTGCTATGAAAGAGATAAACCAAATGCAACAGGGATTGCAGGCAAAAAAACAGGAATTGGATAATGGGTTGTATAATTCCAATTCAAAAATGAAAGAAGATATTTTAACAAGAATTCAGAATTTTTTGAAAGTCTATAATAATGATGGCAGGTATGATTATGTTTTTTCTTACGAGCCTGGTTTAATGTTTTATAAAGACAGTGCCTTAAATATTACGTCGGATGTGATAAAGGGACTCAATGATCTTTACGCAAAGGATAAAAAATAAAACCGGTAACCGTAACAGGTCAATGGCAACCAGGAACCAGTAAAATCATTATCTTCAATCCCTAACAAAGGGATTTTTTTATGAGCGAACATGCTACTTCTTTTAAGCCATCACTTGGATTGTTTGATGCAACAATGATTGTTGCAGGGTCAATGATAGGTTCTGGTATTTTTATTGTGAGCGCAGATATAACACGCAATGTAGGCAGTGCCGGCTGGCTCATCGCCGTTTGGCTAATCACAGGTTTTATGACACTTACTGCTGCTATGAGCTACGGAGAGCTGAGTGCAATGTTCCCAAAAGCAGGCGGACAGTACGTTTACTTAAAGGAAGCATACAATCCTCTTGTTGGATTTTTATATGGCTGGAGTTTTTTTTCGGTGATACAAACAGGAACCATCGCTGCCGTTGGTGTTGCCTTTGCAAAATTTGCGGGCTACTTTTTTCCTGCATTGGAATTAAAAGATGAAAATATCTTAATGCAGATAGGTTCATTAAAAATTTATCCTGCACAAATTCTTGCAATTATTCTTATCATATTTCTTACCTATACAAATACAAAAGGCGTTAAGGGCGGCAAGTGGATACAAAATATTTTTACTACAACTAAACTCTTATCACTATTTGGTTTGATACTGGCAGGATTTATTTTTTTTAAGCCTGAAGTGTGGCATGCCAACTGGACCAATGCATGGGACATGAAGAGCCTTACAACTGACGGAGGAATGACTGCAGTTATGGGCGCAGGTGTTTTAGGTGCCATCGCAGCATCCATGGTCGGTTCAATTTTTAGCAGCGATGCCTGGAACAATGTAACTTTTATTGCCGGCGAAATAAAAAATCCAAAGCGAAATATCGGGTTGAGTTTATTTTTTGGAACATTGATAGTAACCGTGATCTATGTTTGCGCAAACCTAATGTACACTGCAGTTTTGCCTTTGCATGATATTGCGTTTGCACAACAGGATAGAGTTGCTGTTGCTGCATCCAATTCTATTTTCGGCAATGCAGGCACCTATGTGATTGCGGTAATGATAATGATCTCAACGTTTGGATGTAACAATGGGCTTGTGCTTGCCGGAGCAAGAGTGTATTATACAATGGCGAAAGATGGTTTGTTTTTTAAAAACGCAGGAACACTAAATAAAAATTCGGTTCCATCATGGGCATTGTGGGCGCAATGCATCGTTGCATCTGTACTTTGTTTAAGTGGAAAATATGGCGACCTGCTTGACATGATATCTTTTGTGGTAGTAATATTTTATGTACTCACCATCGCAGGTATTTTTATCTTAAGAAAAAAGATGCCTGATGCAGAAAGACCATACAAGGCATTTGGATATCCTGTTCTGCCCGCAATTTATATTATAATGGGACTTGCATTTTGTATCCTGCTGATAATCTATAAGCCGCAATATACATGGCCCGGATTGATAATTACCTTGATCGGTATCCCGATCTATTACATTGCTGTATCAAACAAAAACAAAAATAATTAGATGGCTGTTGATCTTGATAAACTTTTCAGTGATGTATCAAAATTAAAAGTTGCTGTTATCGGCGATGTTATGCTTGATACTTATTGGTGGGGAACTGTTGATCGTATTTCTCCTGAAGGTCCGGTGCCGGTTGTGGCAGTAACAAAAAAAGAACAACGCATTGGCGGTGCAGGTAATGTGGCATTGAACGCTTGTGCGTTAGGCGCAGAAGTAGGGCTGATAAGTGTTATAGGCAATGATGATGAAGGCAAACAGTTAAAAGAAATTCTGAACAGCAATAATATTGATACTGCTTATATTTTATCTTCTGAAGATAGAGTTACAACAAATAAGATAAGGATCATCGGGCGCAACCAGCAAATGATGAGGCTTGATGCAGAGCACACAGATGATCTTAAAAATGGTGAACAAGAAAAATATATTAAACAAATTGAAAAATATATTACTGAAAGTAAGCCTGATGTAATAATTCTTGAAGACTACAACAAAGGTGTGCTTACAGAAGCTGTTATTAAAAAAACTATTGAATTAAGCAACGCTAATAATATTATTTGTGCTGCTGACCCCAAGCGAAAAAATTTCTTTGCTTATAAAAACATCACGCTTTTTAAGCCTAACCTAAAAGAAGTAAAAGAAAGTCTTCTTATTTTATCAGAAGAAGTAAATGAAAAAATACTTGGTGACATCCACCGGCAATTAAAAGAAAAATTAAATCAAAGCATTTCACTCATCACACTTTCAGATAAAGGAATGTTTTATCAGAGTGAAGCTGAAGCAAATATAATTCCTTCTCATTTAAGAAATATTGCAGATGTAAGTGGCGCAGGAGATACGGTGATAGCAGTTGCTGCTTTAATATATGCTGCAACAAAAAATATTCATCTTACTGCAGAGATCGCAAATATTGCCGGTGGTTTAGTTTGTGAGGTAGTAGGTACTGCCGCCATTGACAAACAAAAATTATTGGTGGAGTGCAAACAACTGTTAGCTAATCTGTGATCTGTATTCATTACTTTTATATTTGATTGCTCTCTCTTTTAATTGTCTCTTCTTTTAATTTTCAGGTCTTTCGAAAATAGTATGTTCGGCAAAAATATTACGGACAGTAACACATAATTATAATTGTAATTTTACGGGATGAAAAAATATTCATTGGCAATTCATGGCGGAGCCGGAACAATATTAAAAGAAGATATGACACCGGAGTTGGAAGCGCAATACAGGCAAGGCTTACAGATGGCTTTGCAAGCAGGATTCTCAATTCTTGAAAAGGGTGGTAATGCTGTCGACGCTGTAAAAGCAGCTGTGATAGTACTTGAAGATGATCCATTGTTTAATGCAGGAAAAGGTGCAGTATTTACAAAGGATGGAATAAATGAACAGGATGCTGCCATTATGGATGGAAGAACTTTGGAAGCAGGGGCTGTTGCAGCCGTACGAAATGTGCGCAATGCTGTTGAACTTGCAGAGAAAGTGATGGTGCACAGCGGCCATGTTTTTTTAAGTGGAGAAGGCGCAAAAGATTTTGCAATTAAGCAAGGCGTAAAATTAGAGCCTGATGAATATTTTTTTACACAGTTCAGGTACGAGCAGTGGAAGGAGATGAAAGATACCAATATGTTTGTCCTCGATCATAAAAGTGCAAAGCTTTTAGATTCACTCAAGGAAAAAAAATTTGGAACTGTTGGTGCAGTTGCCTGTGATAAAGATGGAAATATTGCTGCAGCAACTTCAACAGGGGGAATGACGAATAAACAATATGGAAGAATAGGGGACAGCCCTTTAATTGGGATTGGAACTTACGCAAATAATAAAACGTGCGCAATTTCCTGCAGTGGTCATGGGGAACCTTTTATAAGAGCTGTAGCGGCACACGATGTAAGCTGCCTGATGGAATATAAAAATATGACGCTGCAACAGGCATGCGAGGAAGTTGTTATGAAAAAACTTATAGCATTAAATGGTGAAGGCGGATTGATAGCCGTTGACGCAGCTGGAAATACAACATTGATCTTTAATTCCGAAGGAATGTACAGGGGAATGCAAAGCAGTGATGGAACGGGTTTTATAGCGATATACAAAGATGATAAAAAATAAGTGATGATGAAAAAATATGCTGTGATAGTAGCAGGCGGTAGTGGGTTAAGAATGAACAGCCATATTCCCAAACAATTTTTGCTGATAAAAAATAAACCTCTTTTATTTTATGCCATTGATGTTTTTTTAAAGGTGTATGATGACATGGAAATGATTTTGGTACTACCTGAAGAACACATCAGCAAAGGCCAGGAAATTGTTGACGCATGGTTTGATAGTTCACGGATATCAATCTGTCCCGGGGGCAGAACAAGATTTCATTCAGTGCAAAATGGTTTGTCATTAATAAATGAAGAAAGTATAATTTTTGTGCACGATGGGGTGAGATGTCTTGTAACAAAAGATCTGATAGTACGCTGTTATAACCAGACAATGAAATCGGGATCTGCAATTCCTGTTGTTACTTCAAAGGATAGTATAAGATTGCTTACCGAAGAAGGTCATGTGGTGGTGGATAGAAACAAAGTAATGCTTGTGCAAACACCACAAACATTTCATAGCAAGATTTTATTGAACGCTTTTAAAATAGATTATAAAGATAAGTTTACAGATGAAGCAACAGTTGTAGAGGCATTTGGTATAAAAGTAAATTTAATTGAAGGAGAAGAGAGTAATATTAAAATAACTACACCCGGCGACATATTTATTGCCGAACAAATAATTAAAGGTGTGTCTTCTATATAATTGAATTAATGCTTCAATAATTTTCCCGGGAAAGGAAGGTTATTAATTTTCATGCGATAATATGGTTGGTTAACTGCCCCCATTTTTTTGTAAAAGCTTTTAACACCAGGCAATTCAGATCCTTCCAGATCAAACAATAAACCTTTACCTGCAAATTCATTTAGCAGTTGTGCATATAAAAAATAGTTGGCTTGTGTTCTTCTGCCTTCGCTGTTGGTCGCATTAATAATATTGTACAATCTTCTATTATCCATTAAAAGCAAAACTATTGAAAGGGTTTGCTCATTAGTGTCTATAATTTTTCTTGCAACACATTTGTTTTGCGACGATAAAATTTCAGTTAATGCAGTAAGTTTTTTGTAATCGTTTTCAGAAACATTTTGTAGGGTTGCGCCGTAAAGGTCTTTATACATTTCTATTGCTTCAGGCGCTGTTGTCGCAACATATGAGAGATCATTTGCAGATGCATTCTGTAAGCTTTGTTTGAAACTCTTTGTAAAATTATTGAGGATACTTTCTTTATCGGTAAGGTTAATAATAAAATTGGCAGCTTTCTTTACTCCAGGCATATCAGCAATTATATTGTTAGAATAATTGAAATTATAATGTCCATATTTTATAAAAATGAAAAAGGCATCAACTAATATTTTATGATCAACATCAACTGAATTAAAATATCCCAACTGTTGAATAAAGGGAATATCATAACAATATCGTATCCCAAATTTTTTTCTCCACGGAACAGGCATCACGCATTCATAATCGTTCACAACTATTCCATCCCAGTTATCTGCAAGCTGGTCTAAATAGTAAGATTGTGCGTAAATGGTTCCATTAGCACTTAGCTCAACACAAGCATCCCATTTCTGTTTATTGATTTGATGGGAAGGAATAATATTTATTTGAGAGGAATACATATTTATTATTCGTAAAAAATAGTTGCTTTATAATTTTAAGAGCATCATTTTCCTTTTCCTGCAAAAACAACTTTAATACTTTGCAACATTATTTTAATATCCAAAAGCAAAGAAATATTTTCAACATAGTAAAGATCGTATTGCATTCTGTCTATCATCTCTTCCACGTTTTCTGCATATCCAAATTTTACCATTCCCATGCTTGTTAGGCCAGGCTTCACTTTCAGCAGGGTTAAATATTCAGGATGAGTTTTTATTATCTGGTCAATAAAATATTTTCTTTCGGGGCGTGGACCAACAATACTCATATCCCCTTTTAAAATATTCCATACCTGCGGCAGTTCGTCAAGCCGCCACATTCGCATTATTTTTCCCCAGGCAGTTACTCTTTTATCTTCATCGCTGCTAAGTTGAGGACCGGTTTCCTCTGCAGTTGCACTCATTGATCTGAACTTCCAGATCATAAATGGGTTACCGTTATAGCCTACTCTTTCCTGTAAAAAAAATATTGAACCTTTAGAAGAAAGTATCAGAATTATTGCTGTAAATAAAATTAGAGGGAGCAAAATTATCATCCCAATTATTATAAGAAAAATATCGAAAATACGTTTAATACTTCTGGTAAAATGCATGCAGAAGGGATTTGGATTATTGATTATTCTTACCAATTTTTTCAAGAATCTGGTGAGCCACTTCCATTGCTCTATACCCATCAATCTCATTCACAATAGTAGTTGTATTATTGATGATGGCATCTCTAAAACTTTCCAATTCCACTTTTATCGCGTTATTGTCTTCGATCTTGGGGTTATAAAATGCAATGGTTTTTTTTCCGTTATTTGTTTCAACATCAAAAGTAAAAGCATCTTTATCTTCATCAGTTTTAAGTTTGGTAATCTCTGTTTTTTTATCAAGAAAATCTATAGTTATGTATGCGTTCTTTTGAAACAAACGCATCTTGCGCATTTTCTTCATACTAATTCTTGATGATGTTAAATTAGCAACACAACCATTATCAAATTCTATCCTTACGTTGGCAATATCAGGGGTATCACTCATCACTGAAACACCATTAGCTGACATTGTTTTTACATTGCTGTTTACCAGTTTTAAAATAATATCGATGTCGTGTATCATCAGGTCTAAGATCACACTTACATCAGTGCCTCTTGGATTAAATTGTGCAAGGCGATGCACTTCGATAAACATAGGTGTTAACTCGTGGTTCTTCAATGCTAAAAATGCAGGATTAAATCTTTCTACATGCCCTACCTGGAATTTAATGTTTGCTTCCTTTGCAAGCTTTAATAATTCCTTTGCCTCTTCCATTGTGTTAGCCAATGGCTTTTCTACAAATACATGTTTACTTTTTAAAATGGCTGCCTTGCAAAGTGCGTGATGAAAAGTTGTAGGCGCTACAATATCCACTGCATCGCAGCTATCAATTAATTTACTAATACTTGTAAATCTTTTTAATTGATAATGGTTAGAAATTGCAACAGCATTTTCATCTGTGGGATCATAAAAACCAATCACTTCCGCATCACTAATTTCTTTCCAGTTATTAAGATGAAATTTGCCCAAATGGCCTACACCAAAAACACCCACTTTAAGCATAATAATAAATTAGTTGATAAAGATAGTGATGAGGATTCTCTTACCATTATATTATAGTGAGAATTTGATGATACAAAATTTAATGCTGGTATGAATTAACGGCAATAAAAAAGCCCCGTTTCCGGGACTTCCTGAGGTTTTTATTAGGCAGCTTCTTTTAATATTCTCGAGTTGGAAGTATAATTTGTATTGGGGGTATATAAAAATAAACAAGTGCCGTTTTTAATTTTATTAATTATTGCCTGGTGAAGTTCAGGAGCTACGGCAGGGCAACCCCAGCTTCTTCCAATAAATCCACGACCCTGTGCCAATGATGCATTTACATAAGCAGCTGCATGCATTACAATACCACGACTTAAAGCGTTATCATTAATTCCCTTTTCCTCACCTTCTAATTTTAAGGACAATCCTTTAGAACCATAATACGTTTCTTTGGTTACATAAAACCCGGGGCTGCTTTGTAAACTCTCTGGACTGTTCGAGAAATTGCCTGCAAATTCTTTACCTGAATTTTGGCCATGAGCAACATAGGTATTAAATAATATCTTGTATTTTTTAAGATCCAAAATGAATAATCTTTTTTTGTCAGAGGTTTCGCTAAAATCAACAATTGAAATTATACTGTTGTTAACTATTTTACCTTTTGTTTTAAGAAAATTAAAACCTTTTAATGCATAATCAAATGCCTGCCTGCTTAAACCCAATGTTCCTAATTTAAGGCTGTCAAAAATATTGGGTTGCTCTTTTGATACAGGGTTGGTCGGCTCCGTACTGTGATTTTTGTTTATTGAATTTATAGTTAATGGGCGTGACATTGCGTTAGCAGGTTTAACCCTTGCAAAAACAAATAATAAATGAATAACGAAAATAAAAACTGATGATAAAAGCAGATAAAATTTCTTGATCATTGACTTATTCATTCAGTGATTTTTTTTAGTAGATTAGTAATTATAAATCCTGAAAATAATCCCCAGATAGTGTTTTTTGTTCTCAGGATAAATAGCTAGAAAAAGGATATTGTGAGCAATTAAAATCAATGGTTAGCGTAACTTTAATTGCATAGCAAATATACGCTGGTATAGGCTTGCAGGGAGTTAAAAGGCATTAACATTTTAGGATTATCACGAGTATTTGCAGTTCTTTAACAAATAAAATGCAGCAGTTGAAGTCCTCATTATTCTTCAAAGTAGAAATGGTAATGATTGGAACAATTCGGATTGAATTTGCTTTTACAAAAGAGAC
>JBKJSX010000002.1:0-5783 GCA_046594375.1 Chitinophagaceae bacterium | reverse complement strand
GCCAAAGCCATTCCCATACCTGTTTAACCCTGAACTTCTTTTCACCTAAAGTTTCAAAATATTGCTGCAGTTCGTCAAGAGAGAGGGTTCTGATATTTTTGTTTGCCTGATCCATTTTGCAAAGGTATGATTTGCATTCTTTGTTAAGCAATCACTAAGCCTAACGTACTGTTAAGTGAAGTAAGATAATTTTGCGTTCTTTGTTGCAACAAATACATTAAGACTAAAAGCAACACAAAGAAAACTTAGTGAAACTTAGCGACTCGGTGTCTAAGTGGCAAAACCAAACGATGTATGAAACCAGTTTATATAATTGATGCGATAAGAACACCCATTGGAAAATACGGCGGTGCATTAAGTTCTGTTCGTCCTGATGATTTGTTAGCTCATGTGATAAAAGAGTTGATGATAAGAAATGCCAAGATCGACATCAACGCAATTGAAGATGTAATTGCAGGTGATGCAAACCAGGCAGGAGAAGACAATAGGAATGTGGCAAGAATGGCTGCATTGCTTGCGGGCTTGCCCGTTACTGTTCCGGGTACAACTGTAAACCGTTTATGCGCCAGCGGACTGCAGGCAATTATGGATGCAGCACGAGGCATTATGTGTGGCGATGGTGATCTGTTTATTGCAGGCGGCGTGGAAAGTATGACCAGGGCTCCCTTTGTGATGGCGAAGGCAGAAATCGCTTACACCCGTAAACAGGAAATGTTTGATACTACGCTTGGATGGCGGCTCCCCAATAATAAATTATCTGCAATGTATTATCCATATTCCATGGGAGAAACAGGAGAGAATGTTGCAAAGCAATACGGAATATCACGCCATGCACAGGATGAGTTTGCTTTAGATAGCCAGGAGAAATATGCTAAAGCTTTGAATGCGGGAAAATGGACTGAAGAAATTGTTGCTGTTGAAATTGATAAAGGAAAAGAAAGTAAAATAATTTTTGACAGGGACGAGCATCCCCGCCAAACGAGCATGGAAAAATTAGCTGCATTAAAACCTGCATTTGCAAAAGAGGGTACTGTTACAGCAGGAAATTCTTCAGGCATTAATGATGGCTCGGCAGCCATGTTGCTGGCAAGTGAAGAGGCTGTGAAGAAATACAATTTAAAGCCGGTAGCAAAAGTTGTAAGCATGGCTGTTGCAGGAGTCGATCCTTCAGTGATGGGAATTGGCCCCGTGCCTGCAACGCTAAAAGCCTTACGGCGTGCAGGTTTAAGCGTAGCGGATCTTGATCTTATAGAATTAAATGAAGCATTTGCATCGCAGGCAATTGCATGTATTCATGATCTCAGTCTTGATCTTGAAAAAGTAAATGTGAATGGTGGCGCTATTGCAATTGGTCATCCACTAGGTTGCAGTGGTATTAGAATTTCCACAACATTATTGTACGAAATGAAAAGGCGCAAAGCAAAATATGGTTTGGCAACAATGTGTGTAGGAGTAGGGCAGGGTGCAGCAATAATATTTTCTGAACCATGATTTGGGTAGATTACAGAGATTAATCGGAAATAGTTTGTATTAATCTTAAGAATCTATTTAATCTCCCCAAATCCCGGTTCAAGTCAGATATTATTTTTCAAACACCACTCTGTCAACATCAGCGCCAAGTTTTGTAAGTGCTTCTGAAATATCTTTTACAAAAGCATCTGGCCCGCAGATGTAAAAATGTTGCTGAAAGTTGCTGATATTCTTTTTTAGATATTCTTCATTTATTCTTCCATATTCATATTTATCATCCTTTTCATCGGAAAGAATGTTGATGAAATTTTCTCCCAATATTTTCTCAAACTCTTCTTTTAAAATAATGTCTTTACAAGTTTTATTTGAGAAAATAAGTTTGTTGCTGTTAACATTTCCCTGTTTGTGCAAATGCCGCAATATGGCGATGAATGGTGTTACGCCTGCACCCCCCGCAATAAAAACTCCTTCACCTTTATATTCAATTGCGCCCCAAACATCTCTTACAATTAATTCATCACCGGGTTTTAATTCTCCCAATGCATTCGTTACTCCATCATGATCTGTGTAGATCTTTATAGTAAATTCAATATGATCATCATCAGGTAAACTGGTAAAAGTGAATGGCCTTCTTTCCTCTTTTAATTCTTGAGTATTGATGGAAACTTCTGTTGCCTGCCCGGGATTGAAAGAATAATCTTTTGGCTTATCAAGCGTAAATCTTTTTACGTTATGTGTTACGGGTTCAATAGAAATAATTTTTACAATTGTGTGATCCATGATTTGGAGAGATTGTATGGTTAATAAGATTATAAACTTAAAAAATTATCCGGTTAACAATTTTCGGGTTAGGGAAATTAAATCCTATAACTCTTTTTAATCCTAAAATCATGGTTCACACTAATACTTCAAACAAATAGTTCAGGCGATCCTATACAATTCTTTTTTCACCAAACGGTAATTTGTAAATACAGAAAGAAATAATAATAATATTCCCACAACTAAAACACTCCAGTGCAAAAAGTAGGATAGATCATTTCTTTCAACAAATGAAATTTTTACAAACGCATAATGCAGCAATGATGTTATTGCAATGGCAACTATCACAACAAAAACGTATACAGGTATCCACGTTTTAGCAACTGTTTTACTTAACCAGTTAGGCGAATAACCCAGTGTTAGCAATAGTTGCAGGTTCTCTTTGCTTTTTGCTATCATCAGTTGTAAATAAAATGAGAACAGCATCAGGGCAAGAATAATAACGAGAATACCGAATATCCCTAATGCGCTTACAATATTCTGCAGTACTTTTTTTATGCGTCCGAATTTTGTTTTGTCTTTATTAAGATGATAATTTTTAGCGTCGAGAAATGAGATGAGTTTAGGATCGTTGGCGTCTTTAGTCTTAATATAAATTCTTGATGGATTTACTTTGGTTACACCGCCAAACATTTGGTTGCTCCATTGCATAAAACTTTTAGGAACCAGGATAGAATTGATCCTGTCAGTTAGTGCTACAATGTTTCCTTTATAGGTTTGCACTCCTGTTGTACCATAGATCTCCAAAATAATATTTACTGAAGAAACAGTTTTTGCGGAAAGTAGCGGAAGGCCCTGGCTGGGCGCAAATACATTATACAATTCTAAAAAATCAGAAGAGAAAATGATGGGTACAGTTTGTTGTCCCGGTTGCCAGGTAAAAGTTGGCGGCAGCGTGTCAATAAAATCATCATCAATACTTTCTAAAAAAAGGTCGGTGCTTAAAGGAATGATAGTTCCGGCACTTCCCTTCACTCTATATTGGTTAGATATCAATGGCACAGCATCCTGAACAGTAGGCTGGCTTTTTATTTCAGCTAGTTCATCATCTTTAAAAGTATTATCCTTACCCATGTTCTCATTGGTGATTACTTTGGTGATGGAGATAAAATCAAAACCATTTTTGCGGGGATTATTTTCTTTTAATAAATCATTTATGTTCAAGAACATTTGCATGGAACTAAGCAGCAACACAACACCTATAGCCAACCCAAAATAACTGATCCATTTGCTGATCTTGTTTTTATTGGTGTTGAGTAAGGGCAAAATTGTCTGAACCATGATTTATATGATTGTCTGAACTATGAGTTGGGTAGATTTTAGGAATTAATGAGATTTAATCTTAATAATCTTTTAATCTCCCCAAATCATGGTTCAGACTATAATTTTAAAATTCTTTTGCCTTTAAAAAAATCCAGTTCCTTCAGGTCGGCAAATAGCATTGATGCATTTCGTTGTTTGCATTCCTCTTCTATCAATTCAAAAGCTTTACTCCTGTTCACTTCATCAAGATTACTAAATGGCTCATCAAGCAATAAAAAATCGAAGGGCTGCATCAATGAACGGATAATTGCTATCCGCTGTTGCTCTCCATAGCTGCAGGTTTTAGCAAGCCTGTTTAATTTGTTGGCTATGCCTAAGCGATTTGCCATCTCATCAATCTTGCCTCCAGGATGGTAAGGATTCAATTGTCTTTTTAATTCAATATTTTCTCTTACGCTTTGGTCTAAAAACAATCTTAGATCCTGGAAAACGATGCTTACATTTTTTTGACGGAAGGTTGAAAACTTTTCTAAAGAGTAACTTTTGATATTTTCTTTTTCATGCAAAATAGTTCCCTCATAATCTTTCCTCAACCCGTACAAAAAATGGATGAGAGATGTTTTACCGCTGCCGGAGGGTGCTACAATATATACTTGCTCACCTTTGGTAAATGTTATATTCTTTCCCCATATTTCTGAACCACTGATCTGTTGCTTTTTAAAATAAGTGGGAATAATTTGCTGCAGCAATATTTGCATAAATTATTTCCTGATTTTATGAGGTGTTTTCTTTGTAATAACAGTATCTGTTGTTGATCTTAAAACTGTGCTGTCATTGCTCCATTCTCCTTTATGCTTTTTTCGGTTTTCTATCATCACTTTTGCATTATCATCAACATATTTATTTAGCTGCACAAGGCTGTTGGTAGTTTTATCAACAAGATTTAATTCTGCATTAGTTACAATGCCGCCATTCTTAAATTCCCCGCCGGAAAAATATAAGTTATTCCACATGCTTAGGTTTCTGTTATAATAAAATTGGTCCGTACTGTCTTTTGTAAACTCCGGCTGCAAAGCTTTTAATATCATTTGAAAATCAACATAGCCACCCACAGGATGATCATTGATCTTTGAAAGAAAATCAGGAGTAGACGGAGTACCGGAAAAATATTTATTCATAGCATCCTGCGAATTACTGATAACAAAATATTTATCGTCGCTCTTTTTAAAAATATTTTTTAAAGATTCTTCCTTTCCCATCTTATCGCCCAGCCCCACCAATTTATTAAACGCATTTTTATCATTAATGGCAACTGCAAATAAAAATGTTGCATTGGGTTTGTGGTAAATATTTTTCGCAGAATCATTTATTCCTTTTACATCAAGTGTATCCTTACTGAATGAAATATTTCCGGCAGAGATAACTATATCACCCCTGGTTGCTTTTACAACATCATCCAGTGTTACACCCTGCTGTGCCATAAAAAGATTTATGAAACCATCCAGACCGGTAAGCTTTATTATTTCCAGCATGCTTGATGGTGTAAAGTGCATAGAGAATACCGCCGCCAGATTTGGTGGAAGTCTTTTAATCATTTCAACATTCATATTTCCATCGCCGCTTTTTAAAATATCGGAAAGCTCTTTGCCAAAATATTGTTTGTGATCTGCAGTGATCTTTCCATCCCGGAAGTTGACAGTAGCAGTTGAAATATTATCTTCTAAAAATTTATCAAGCTTTACCATTCCCATCATGCCCGGCATTCCTTTCATTGAGCCTTTGGAAAGTTCGTTCACATTCATCCAAAAATGTACATCGCCTTCTTCATCTGTTAGCTTTGCGAATTTTTCATTTTCATAAAGGCTGTTGTCCTTACTTAATGAAAAAATATTTTTGCAAACAGTTACTAAATTTTGTGATGTGGCAGGTGATAATGGAATTGTATTTTTTGCAGAATCAGTAAGGCTATCCCCATCATGAAAATGGTGTTGATCTGCATTAGTAACCATCACAAATCTTTCTGCGTTCCATCCTATCACACCTTCGTTGCCGGTATAAATAGTTAATTCTCCATCCTTATTTGCAGTTGCATCCGGATGCATACTTTTAATAAAATCAGAAAATAATTTACTGTCTTTTAAATTGCCTTCCACAATTATTTGCCCGCTATCTGTTGGGTGTAATGCAAAAAATAAAATATCAGCATTCATATCAATTCCTGTCTTTGCAGG
>JBKJSX010000022.1:0-27591 GCA_046594375.1 Chitinophagaceae bacterium | reverse complement strand
CCAATGGTGTTTTTACTTTTTGTAAATGAAAGAGAGGAGAATTTTCAATATACAATTGTGGTTTATCCCAAATAGTTGCGCCAATGCGGCTCTGTGTTTTTTCATATTGCATTTGCCTGTTTACACCTGTCTCCCATCTTACACCTCCGTAAGCGCTAAACATATTTACAACCGGTGCTCCTGCCCATGCTGCGGCATACAAATTTGTTTGTGTAATTAAATATGCTGTTTGATATCCTCCCCAACTTTGCCCTTGCAAACCAATTTTTAGGCTGTCAATAAATCCTTGCTTTATTAAAGCTCTTGTTCCGCTTACTATATAATCGTATGCACTTTTGCCGGGATGCCCAGTTATATACCAGATATCAGGCACGAACACAACATAACCACGGCTTACAAAGAATGGTACATTCAATCGTGATGGTGTAGGTGCAGGTGCAAGGTAATTATATAAGGTGTTGTTATTGCGTTCGTAAAAATAAACTATCATCGGATATTTTTTCTTAGGATCAAAATTTTCAGGTTTATACAATACGCCTTCTGTTTCCTTGCCTGTGTATGCTTTCCACTTATATAGTTCAGCAGTTCCCCATAAATAATTTGATTGTTGCGGATTTGTATTGGAAAGTTTTAGCGGGTTTAAATTAGCATTGTTATTCGCCGCAATACTATATGGAAGTGAAAAAACATTTGGAGAATTTGTAAAGCTTTCTTTTATAAAAAATAAAATATCATTGTCTTTAGCTTTGGCTATTGAAGAAATATTTGCTTTGTCAGAATAATGTAATGATCTGCCATTTACATTCTGAAATATAGTTATACCGCTGCTTTTATTATTTTCATAAAATGTTCTAAACACCAAAGGTTTGTCAGGGCTGATAAATTTTTCATCAGTGCCTATAACGTTTACATAGCGGTATGTAATTTTATCTTTCCTCCCATCAGTAATAACAACTGATCTTTCCTGTGTTTCAGGATCTACTTTCCATACATCGAATTTGTCATATATAAGAACATACTTATCTCCTTCCATCCATTTTACTACACCATAAGCTTGTGGGTCATCAGGTACGTCATTATCCTCTTCATAAAAAGGATATTTTATATCAGTTGCAACAGGGCTTAATTTTTTAGTTAATGAATTATAAACAGAATATTTTTTTCCAGGTTCATTGTAAAACAATAAATATTTTCCACTGTAAGAGACATAAGACCTGCCCTTCCAATCTTTTACTATTAAACTGCTTTCGCCATTTAAAGGATCAATAGCATACCAATCTGTAAGTGTATATCCCTGCCATTGTTGCTCCACTCTTTTCCCAAAGTCTGATGCAGAATAAAACACATCGCCATCGCCTTCTAATGATGTGGCAACTCTCTCTAATTTTTCATTACCTAATTGTATTACTTCTTTTTTATCAAAATCATACCGAGCTAAATAGTTTCTTTTTAACAGGCTATCACTAAACCTTAATTGCGAAGGCATCAGGTCATCGTCTTTATAATTCCATATATCAACGCTTACTCTTTCAAACTCCGGCAGTGTGGTATCTTTTGGAGGAAGAATTGGTGCTGTACCAAAAAATAAACGCTTACCACTTTTACTGAAATTGATATTTGAAAATTCACTTACTCCCCAATTTGCTGGTATGCCCCTGGTGTACTTATCTGCAAGCATCCATGCACTGTCTGCTTTGGTTTTATAATAATAAAGCTTATAAAATTTTTGAGATTCTTTTTTGCTGCTGTCACGCTCTGCTACAAATGCTAGCTGCTCACCGGTTTCATCTAATGCAAATCCTTTTGCATCATTAAAAACTTTCATTACAGTGTCAACCTTATTGTTGTTTAAATTTTCCTTTAGCACAACAGCATTTACATTACCTTTTTTTATTGTTTTTACAACTAAGGTGTTACCATATTTATTAAAGGCATAATCATTCGCTAATTTATAAGTATGTTCTTTACCTGTGATGAGATCTTTTACTATCAGATCAGTTCCTTGATCAGCGTTTTCTTCCGGTTTTATTTCTGCAACAGGTTTAATTGTTTGCAAAACACTAAGTCCCATGGTTTGTACCTGTGCCAATTTATTACGCAGGCTGTCTGTTACTTTTATTAAACTATCAATGATGTTTGAAATGCCTTTGATACGTGAGAGTGAATCCAGTTCTTTACGTTGCTGCTGCACCTCTGCTAATGGCTTTTCCATAAGATAAGCAAGCCACGATGAATTTTTTTCCGGTATCTTATAACTTTTTACTCTTGCAATTTTATCAAAGTGTAGTGTTGTAGTTTCAATAATTCCAAGAGTATCCTTTGGCATTTCATCAGGTTTCTTCTTTTTTATTTTTGCATCCCTTGTTTCTTTAAAAGTGGGTTTTATTTTAAAAACCAGGTAACGATTGTCATCCGTAAATTTTAAATTATATCCTCTTGCTACTTCCAGTAATTTTTTGCCATCTGCTGCTTGTAATACAAGTATAGCATCCCCTTCCTGGGGAGTAATAGTGTACGCCACAAGTTTGCCATTATTGCTGATCAGTTTTTCACCAATATTTTGCCACGCATCATAAACAGTATGATCAAGCGGTTTTTTTTGAGAAAAGGAATTGAGTGTAAAAAGGAAAGATCCAATTAGGAAAAGGTTCTTCATAATAAATATTTATTGTTTTTTGTGGACTGAGAAAGCAATAAATGTAAAGAAAGTTATTTGTTCATGAATTTTTGAAAGTGCAAAATTTATTTTTCTTTTCATTGAAGAAACTTCCAAAAAATCTTAATCCATACATTGTTATTTCTTTATTAATGTTTTTCTACCTAATAAAAATTTACAATGCTAAAGAAGATTTTGAATTGATGGAATTTGAAGGAGGAGAAAATTAGTAAATAAATTTCTTACTTTTTATAAAGAGGATCGCAAAACATTTTACTGTTTAATCCCGATAAAATATAGGAGGATTTAATTATAGAAATAACAACCTCGCTAATGCAGCGTGGAATTATTTAAAATATTTTATCCGATTTACATGAAAAATTCTTCTGAAGTTATTTTTCCGTCCTTCACCTTGTAAACACAAAGTTCTGTCATATCCATTGCTCCACGTTCTTTCATCACTACATTCATACGCATTGTCAACGCAAAAGAATTTCCGGCAACCAGTGGATCAGAAAGAGTAATTCCTTTCATTTCTTCCACCATGGAATTCCATTTTTCACCCTTTTCTTTAATTGCCTCTTTGCCCTTTGTTTCTTTGGCAAAGGCAGGGCTGGCTTCCTGTTCAATGCTCATTGCATCATCAGCCAGCAATTCTTCCTGTGCATTTTTAAAATCACCCTTGCGGCAAAGCTCTACCAGGCGATTTGCAATTTCCTGAGTTGTCATAATTTATAGTTTTAGCTAAGCTAATTATTTTTTCATTCTAAATTTTACCGCTTAAAAAAAATTGATGCCCCAGGCAAATAAAGATTTTAGATTAAATGACTCTTATTTTTATCTATAGTCTTTAAAACTGTTATCTAACGTTTCAGCTTTCACATTTTTTGTATAACAATGGAAAACTTAATTCATATTGGTATCATTAAAAAAATCAGGGCTTGCATGCGGCACTTTCTCATTTACCTGGTTGTGTTTATGACGGAAATCATACAGAGCATCATAAATCTTTCTTCTTACCCTGTTAAAGTTGCCTAACGGCTTGTGCGCAGGAAGGCAATGCCACGAATTGAATGAAAGATTTTCACCTAGTTCATTTCGTTCAGGTGTATCAAAAATTTGGGTTGGTATACGTATCGTTGCCAATTTAATTAAAGGCGAATCCCAAATAACCGTAGGATCTTCAATTGGCATTTGTTCAGGATCTGTTTGAAACTGTACAAAGAAGTGGTAAACTATTTCATGCTTTAATAATGTTGCCGCCATATTGGCCCGCAAAAAATTTTGATTTTTTTTGTCAGTGTATTCCAACTTGTTTTTTTCAGATGGAATTACTGCATACTTTACTGCTCTTGTTTCATCACCAAAACGATATGGAACAGTGCTGAAATAAGAAACTTCAAAAGGATGATCGCATTTTTTTTTTGCTTTTGCAGCACGTAATAGTATCGGTAAGCAAATGATCAATGAAAATATCTTTGAGAAAAAATTAAAAAATGTTAGCGGAGTGGTTACAACTTTTAAGATCTTATGAAAGTGATTTACATCTCTTGAAACAAAATTTTTTGTATTCATGCATATAAAGTCATTATTGCCACCATCTTTTTTTGATTGAACAATTTTGTCTCCTGCAACATCCATTATCTTAATTCCAAAACCTCTTATATCTTTTTTCCAGTCAGGTAAGGGTTTGGTATCGCCGTTTGAAAACCTTATCCAGGCAGGATAGGATTTTGCTTCTGCAAATATTCCAATTGTAAGATCATTGGGAAGATTTTTTTCAACGATGAATTCTGCCTTAACAAAACCATTCATTTTAGGATGTATCTGCCGCAGTTGTTTAGTTTTTCCATATAACCGCAGCATTTGATCTTCCAATAGTTTTATCATCTTAGCCGCGATTATGTCTTCATTTTTTTCAGAATATTCCTGACCGGGAAGTAAAGGATTATTATTTGCCTTTTTTGAACTCATAAGTACAGTTTATTAATGTCAGGCCAGCAGAGGTATTTGTAATTAATTTAAAAGATAAGTACATTCTTCAGCATAACAAAATCAAGTTAATGAATTTGAAAGATCGTTCTTATGAAAGGTTGCCTTTGAGTGCAAACGGGTTTTTTTAAATAAAATCCAGCGGAATGTTTTTATTTTTTTACTTAGCTACCGTCTTTGCTTATTACGGAGGATATTATCCATTTATAAAAAAAGTATTTGGTAACATAACAACACAACCTTTGAATCTATCGCCGCCAATTCGATAATTTTTCGAGATCAGAAATTGGAGAAATGCTCTGGCTTTATTGCCCCTGAGGCTTTATTTCCTATCTGGTAAAGCAATTGCCTGTTAGCTGCATTGCTCATATCAGAAATGCTTTTTGCATCGTCAGCACTAAATACTCTTTCCAAACCAAGAGCATTAAGATCTTTTTCTGTGATGCAAAAATTATAACGCAGGTAAGAAATTAGCGGCACTCCTGCAAGAAGGTCACCATCCATTTTTTCAATTTCCATATCCATGTAATCAGCAGTGGGAGATTGAGAAAGCCATTGCAGCATTACACGGTTTTGCCAGCTTGCATCCTGCATAAGCATATCAGGAATATTTGATGCCCATGAGAGCATGGTAGAGTCATCAATTTCTTTTACATATTTTTTATATACACTGTAACCGGTTCCTACAGATACGAGTAATAAATTTTGTTCACCCATTTTCCAGTGAAAAGGAAAACCTTTAAGCGTTGCTATCATCAATAATGTTAGCGCAGGATTGTTAGCCATACTTAATCCTCCATCCACAAAAGCTGCCTGCTGACCCTTTACCACTTCTATCATTTGCGGAGCAAAATAGGTTGGAGCCGCAGAGCTTGCCCGTACCGCCTGCCAGAGCGGGATGTCTTTATTTTTTCCATATTCTGAATCATAAAACTTTCCACGTGGATGATTGATCAATGGCCAAATACTATTGGTGTCTGCTCTTTTGGCAACAATGCATAAACCTGTTTTTAATTCTTCGCTTCCCAAAGTCATCTCCCCAAAGACTGCTTTCAGTCCATCTTCCATGGCCTGGTAATTGTAATTTGCCTTTAACCATTTCATTGTCTCCATGGGGTTCCACCAGTTTCTTTTTTCGCCAAAAATTTTACCACCAAGTTCCATGTAAAGCTGCGTTATCTCATCAACTGTTTTACCAATGGCAAGTGATGCGGCAATGATAGAACCTGTGGAAGTGCCTCCTATAATGTCAAAATAATCGCTTAAACGGAAATCCGGGTTGTGAGGAAATTTTGCTTTAAGAATATCTTCAAGTTTTTTTAAATAGCCCAATGTAAGTGCACCACGAATACCTCCCCCATCAAGTGATAATATTTTTTTTGGCGATAAAGAATCAAAACGTTGCAGTAATGTTGACATACAAATGAGTTTAGTGCGTGTTTAGATAATCAGTGACTTGATTAAGAGTTGTAAAAAACTGTGCACCATTTTCTTTAACCATTCTGCCTGTTTGCTCCAAAGATTTTAATTGATGTACAGTAAAAACATTTCCTTCATCTAATGGCACATATGCAAATATTGTTTTTGAGGGTCGCTTATTACTATCATCCACAACTTCAGCAATAGCATACACACCCGTCATTTTTGGTGTAATAACATACAGGCAAAAATCGCATGATGTTCTTTGGTGTATTTCTTCTTCCACCATTTCGGGGCTCCAATTATCTGCATCTGGACTGAAATAATCTATCCTTAGATCCTTTATAAAATAATTTCTCCATTTCGATCCGTTACAGGTTCCACCAAGAAATACTTTTTTCATTCTTAAGTAATTTACTGTAAGATAAAAATTAAAATATAGTAAGAAAATCACAGTGACGCGTAGAAAATATTTTTATCGAGAAATATAACTGGAAATGAATAATACTAACCTAACTGCCTTAATATCTGTAATTCCTTTTCTTTGCCGAAAACATGTATTTGGGTAATCATTTTCTTTGCTGATATGATTGGTAAATGCCGCACACAAAAGCTAAGAATAGCCAGCAAAGGCATAATGATGTAGTTACCCGAAGTAAAAAGCTGGTTAGAAAATTAGCATTTATCTAATTAATACAACACTACCTTTTGAGTACAATTTTTCGCCCACATCACAAAGAGCCTCTATATAATAAACAAATACCGCTGTGGATTGATCTGTGTATTTTAATTGTCCGTTCCACCCAAAGGATTTATTATTTGGTGGAAAATTCTTTGCTTCATAAACAAGTGTTCCATTACGGTTATAAATGGAAAATTTCAGTATTGTTTTTATACCACGCGTTAAAGGAAAGTAGAAATCATTACGACCGTCGCTGTTCGGTGTAAAGGCATTAGGCATGAGGATGTTGGCATTCTTACATTCTACAAAAATATTTACACTATCCTTTGCAACACATCCGCTATCTGATACAACCTGTATCAGATATTTTGTTGTAACTGTTGCAACACCATCAGGGATTGCACAATTGCCACAACTTAAAAAATTAGCTGGTGTCCAAGTGTATAAACTTATATTATTACTATAGGCAGGTGTAAATGTGAAATTAGAATTATAAGGATAGGTTTTGTCAGGACCTGCATCTACAGTAGCTCCACGTTTTACATGCACAACAATATCTGCACTACTGGTAAAACAGCCAGCTGAATCAGTAAGCGTTGCAGTATATGTTGTGGTTTGAAGTGGTGAAGCCTTCGGACCATACTTATCTGATGTTGACAATTGAGTTGATGGTGACCATAGAATTTTTTTGTCTGTCGGAAAAATATTCAGCCGTATAATATCATTCGGACATATATACTCATCAGCAGGCGCAGGAGTAGCAGTGAAGGGCGTGTAAACTTTTAATGATACACTATCAGTAGTACTGCAGCTTAAATTATTTGTAGCGGTTACATAAAAAATAGTTGTGGCAGTTGGGTTTGCAATTACAGTATCACAATTATTACATGACACCAAATTAGCCGGTGACCATGTAATAGGATCATTATGAAATGCGATCAACTCTGCAGTTTGTCCGTAACATAAAGTATCAAAGCTAGGCACTGCCAGTAAAAAAGGCGATGGTTTTACCGTAACATTTTTCACAATACTGTCTTTGCAACCATTTTTATCAATCCCAATCAGTTTTATATTGAATTGTCCAGCATTGTTAAATTTATAAGGTTGTGGTTGATAATTAATATCGTTAGCACCCGGGCTTCCAAAATTCCAGTTCCACAATCTTATGATATCTGCGGGAATAAATGGTTTGGAAATATTCTGGACGTTATAAGGGCTGTTAAAACAAATAGTGTCAGGCGCATTAAAATTTATTATAGGGCCTCTTACTAAAATTGTATGTTGAAGTTTGCTCGTGTCTGAGCAATATTGAGGACCATTATCAATTACTACCATGTCATTAAAATAGCCGAAAGTATTTCCTACAGGTGATATAGAAGGAGAATTAACCGGACCAACTTTATTGCCTAAAACATCCCAGGTATATAAAGCTGATGGGTTTGCATAATTATTTAAGATTGAATAATTGGTCTTGCTGTTTTTACAAATTGCGAAATCAGGATTCACCATTTCAGGATTTGCAGTATAAATTGTTTCAGAATATAAATCACTACAGCCGGTTACATTATCTGTAATAGCAAGGCTGGTTACGAAAGATCCGGAAGAAGGAAAGGTATGAGTTACGTTGCTCGAATTTACAACCGGTGAGCCATCACCAAAATTCCATGAAATGGTAGACTGATTTCCCTGACTATTATTAGTAAAAGAAAAAGTTTTTTTGTCACTGCATGTATTTGCATAAGTATAATTTGCAATTACACCTATCACATTAATTTGAAAAGAGGTAGAAGCCCCTTTGCATTCATTAAATGATGGAGTTACAGTAATATTTTTAATACCTAATGTTCCAAATTTATGTTGTGTAATTGTATCATTAACTTTTGCCTTAGTGCCATCTCCAAAATCCCAATAATAACTATTTGCTTTTGGGGCTTTGGAAAAAAGTACTGCACTCTCAGACCCACAGATAGTTGTTTTAGCAGCATACGCAATTAGGTTAACCGGTGGAGTTCCAAATGCAATGGAATCAAAAATGTAACTGTTTGTACATCCTTCATTAGTAGTAATTATTACCGAGGGGGAGTATTTACCTGTTGCTTTATAAGTGTGAATCGTTGAATTGGTTGCAGTAGAAACTATTGGGCTACCATCATTAAAATTCCATGCATAATTTGCTACAGTGCTATTTACAGGGATATCTGCTGTAGCAGCAAAACTTACGTCCACGGGAATACATCCTGAGATTGGTGATACTGTTCCGCTGATAACAGTTTTATGTACTTTAACAGATGTATTTGCTGAGGCAAAACAACCTGACACATCTGTTGCTTTTAGAGTAATTGCATAGTCACCAAAGTTTAAATAATTATGAGTGATATTTTTTGAAGATGTAGTAACACTGCCTGAGCCATCGCCAAAATCCCAAATATAGAAACCGATATTTCCGCTACTTGATCCTGTAAAATTTATTACGCCTGGCTTACAAATGTAACCTCTGTCATAATTAATAGAGGCTGTGATGGATGGATTTATTACTATGGTTTTGGTAACGTCGACAGCATACTGTTCATAAATTGCAATAAGCCTTACTTTAAATGTACCTGCATTGGGGAAAGTAATTAAAGGATTTGCCTGATTGCTGGATGTACCGTTTCCAAAATTCCATGCAAATCCCTTAGGTGTTCCACTACAAGCCTGTGTAAATTGTATTACCGAAGGATTGCAATAGAGTTTATTGGAACTGGAGAAATTAAAATCTGCGGTCTGTGATTGTGCAGATAATGTAATAAATAAAAGGTAAGCGATTAATAGGCTTTTGTTCATCTTAAGCTCGTCTGATATTTGATAGCACGGATAATGAATTCATTGCATAGATTTCAAAAATGAAGCCAATCATTACTTTTCTAAGCTGATCAATACATTCATCATCTTTAAAAACGAATCATTTTGCAACTAATTGTATATTTTTCCCTATTATAATAATATAAATATTAATTTAATAAACAAAGCTATTGGTAATTATTATTTACATAATCTACAATAAAAGAAGCTTTCTACTGTAAAGACTTTATATTTCTTATAAATGCAGCTTACTCAATTTTTTTTTAGACGAGATTTCCGTGTGGAGTTAAATATTTATTTTGTGTAAATTCTTTGCCTATATTAATAGTTCAGTAAGAATATTTTTTACTTCATATTAATCAGTAAGTATCTGATTTTTTAAATTCTTAACTTTTAGCAAAGCTTCTTGCTAAGTTTTCTCATAAAGTGGATAAAATGTAGAAGCTCTTCTATTTATAATTTACCGGGTAAAAAAATATATCGAACACATTAAACCAAGAGAAATACCTTTTATTCAATAAAAGCTCTAAATTATTTTTAGCCCTTTTTCTGTTAGGAATTTTTCCAAGTTTACTTTACAGCCATATTAAGGCAGAGGCTGCTGCTTAATTGTTCATCCTATATTTCATTAATTCCAAATATATAAAGCAGTAATCTTTTACAGGTCGATTGTTCATATTGATCAGTGTAGTTCGCATTTGCTTTTGCAAATAACAACACCTCTCATATCTTATATTTTAAGGCTGGATGTTCTTTGTTTTACATATTGTAATGATGATGGATATTATTTTTAAAAATAACATCCATCACCACAGATAAGTTATGAAGTACTAGTTAGTAATTATTTATTATATATCTGATTTATCGAAGGCACACAAAATTCATTATGCTTTTACAGCGATCAACTCCACTTTTTCAATTACGGGAGGACTAGCTAAAAGTTCACCTGCATGTTGCATTAGAGCTGCTGCAATTTTACCATTCAAATGTGCTTCCCGGCCAGCTTCATCATTAAAGGTGTCAAAAATTCCAAATGTTGAAGGACCGATTTTAAGAGCATACCATGAAATAGTTTCTTTTTCATCCTCTGCCAGGGGCAATGCGGATTTAAGAAATTGTTCAACAGCATCTTCTTTGCCGGGCTTAGCTTCTACGCGTGCTACAATTGCATACTTTACCATGTTAAATAATTTATTAGTTTAGAATATTTAAATGTACATAAAATTGATATATTGTGGGGCTAATTACAGCAAGGTTACGCCGATTTTATTTGCACAACAAATAATAAATTTAATCGCAGCATTTTTGAAACTATATAATTATCATTTTTAAAAACATTAATATGAAACTATCAAACGCAGCATTGTTAATACTCACAGGGATCGCAATTGGCGCTGTAGCAGGTGTTTTATTTGCACCAGAAGAAGGCTCCCAAACCAGTAAAAAATTATTGAAGAAAGCAAAGAAGTATAAAAAACTTTTAGAAGGAAAAGTTACAGATTATAAAAAGAAGGCAGTCGAATTAAAAAATAATATTGAAGGTGCAACTGATGATGTCAAAAAAAGATTTGCTTAAAAAATTACTTGATAAAATTGTAGAGATATAGAGCATATTTACTCGGCGTGATGTAATTACTCTATTGCAAAAAAAGCGCAGTTGTTCTCTATGTATGCATCTCTATATTAATAACTTTGCTTAATAGCTTGATGATATTTTTTTAAATTATTGATTTGAATTTTTAAGACTGTTTAGTATGATTGTTATTATAATTTGCGTTACATTTTTTCTCGGTATTTCTTTATTTTTTACTAAACGAATACTTATAAAAGTACTGAAGGTTAAGTATGAAAAATCTCTTTTAAAAGGAGATAAAGTAAGATCTTTTCAAATAGGTAAATCGTATTACCTGTCATTAGATGAAGAATATAGGAGGTCACGGGGTATTTTGGATATCGAAACAAAGATCTCCAATGATTTTAGAGAATTTAATGAAAGAAATTCTTCCATTTGGTTTTAGAAGATATCAATTTTCGTTCTCAAAATTATTCCATCAATTTTCATTTAGTTAATGTAGGTCAATTATCCAACTTTACTTAATGGAATCTCAAAAAAATAATCCCTTACACAATATTACCCTTGAGCAAATAATGAATTATTTATTGGAAAATTTTGGATGGGAATATTTAGCCACTCAGGTAAACATAAAATGTTTTCAGATTAATCCCAGCGTAAAATCGAGTTTGATCTTTTTACGCAAAACTCCTTGGGCAAGGACAAAAGTGGAAAGCCTCTATTTATATTTGAAAAGAAAAAATAAATAAGGCCATTATTATTTTATTGCACAAAAGTTTACTGGATAGAAAAAATTTTACTTCTTAAAATTATATTGTACTTTGAACTTGGTCTTGACAAGTTTGTCCCTCCTAATGAAAAATATTACTGCTTTCCGATAGTAAAATACTGCAACACCAAACTACATTTTAAAACAGCCTGGATACTTCGGGCACAAAACATTTTGTTTATGAAAAAAGTAAAATTCTTTTTATTTTCTTTTCTGTTTATTGCTTTTGTATTGCCTTCATGCGATAGCAGTAACAGTACCAGCACCGAAAAAACTTCCGAAACAAGAATCACAGACATTCCAGTAACAACAAAATCAGCTGACGCATCAGCATCATTTAAAGAAGGGATGGCATTGACTGACCTGGGCGATGGTCTGAAAGCCAGAACAGCATTTAGCAAAGCAATTGAACAGGATCCAAAATTTGGTATGGCTTATCTTTTGAGAGCCGGCTCTTCCAGTACAGCCAAAGAATTTGCTGATGATGTTGCAAAAGGAAAAGCAAATATTGACAGCGCAAGTTCGTGGGAAAAAATGTATGCCGATTACATGGAAACCAATTTAAACGGCGATAGAAATAAAGGACTTGAGATAATGCAAAAAATTGCTTCTGAATATCCTGATGCGGCAAGGGCACAAGTTAACCTCGGATTTGCTTATTCCGGGAACAATCAATTTGATAAAGCACGTGAATGTTATAATAAAGCAGTCCAGATGGATCCAAAGTGGGTTGGTGGTTATTCAGGATTAACCAATTCATATCTTTTTAATGATCCCAAGGATTTGAAAAAGGCGGAAGAAAATGCATTGAAGCTTGTAGAATTGGCGCCCAAAAGTGCAGGAGCACAAATTACTTTGGGCGATTGCTACAGAGCACAAAATGATATGCAAAAAGCAAAGGATGCTTATGCAAAAGCAGTGGCGCTGGATACCAATGCTCCTGAAGGGTATTACAAACTGGGACATGCGAATACGTATCTTGGTAATATGGAAGAAGCCCGTAAAAATTATGCGGATGGCGGTATCCATGATATAAATAAAGTGGGTTCAATATTTAATACAGCAAATACCTGGTTATATGCAAGTGATACAAAAGCTGCTGAAAAATATTTGATGGATCAATTTGCTGCATCTGGTAATATGGATGCGAGCCAAAAAAGTGGATTCCTTACTACTGTTGCAGCAATTGCAATTCATAATAATGATGGAGCAACATTAAAAAATGTTGTGCCTATGATGATTCCTTTATCTAACCAGGTAACTATGGATCTGGGAAATACAGCAGAAACAAAAATTTTTGCAAAAGCTGATTCCCTGCATTGGCAAGCAATGATAGCTATTGTTGATGGAAAATTTGACCAGGCAAAAAGTATATTAGAAACCATGAAAACCACAGTAGATCCTATTAAAGACCCTCGCAAACTGGAAGGCTATGAATATGACATGGGAATGCTAAGTATGAAACAAAAAAATTATGCCGATGCTGTAACCCATTTCGAAAAAGCTGACCCTACTCCTATCTATAATAAATATATGCTCGCAAAAGCAAATGAAGCCGCAGGCAATAAAGACAAAGCTATGGCAGAGTATAAAGAAGTTGCTGCCTATAATTTTAATGACATAGGAAATGCTTTGGTTAGAAGTGAAGTGAAGAAAAAATTAGCAACACCATAAATCAAATTTGTATATAATAAAATGAAAGCCGGGTTTATTTCCCGGCTTTTTTATATGTATCAACCGTTGATGGAACAAATTTGTTTCATCCTGCTATTTTGATTATGTTGCTTCCCGAAAACAATGATCCTTTTAATATTTTCCTAAACAAATTTTTTAAATTAACCATATGAGAAAATTGTCTCTTTTTATTGCTATTGTATTTATGGCAAGCTTGTGCAGTACGGCTCAACTTTTATTACGCCAACCTGCTGTTAATAATGATGGTTCACTTGTAACTTTTTCTTTTCAGGGTGATATTTGGACAGTTCCTGCTACAGGCGGAAAAGCCACAAGACTCACTATTCATGAGGCTTATGAAGGTAATCCAATATTCAGCCCTGATGGAAAACAAATTGCTTTTTCAGGGACTCGTTTTGGCAATAATGATATTTTTGTAATGCCTGCAGGCGGTGGAATGCCTAAGCGCTTAACCTATCATTCGGCTGCTGATAATATTTCAAGCTGGACACAACCGGATAAAATTTTATTTTCTACATCAAGAGAATTTAAACAAATAGAAAGACCATTAGAAGTTTATTCTATCAGCCCCAAAGGTGGAACTGAAAGCCGCATGCTTGATGCTGTTGGTTTTGATCCTGTACTTTCACCTGACGGGAGATTTCTTGCATTTGTTCGCGGCGATATTAATCCTGTTGCAAGGTATGCGTACAAGGGCAGCAGTGATAGAAATGTTTGGATATATGATATCAAAAATAAAACCTATACGCAACTACCCGGTTTTGAAACCAATGATATTTTACCACAATGGGGTAGCAATAGTTCATTGTATTTTTTAAGTAGCAACGATGGTGCTTACAATTTGTATCGCTTAAAAATGGATAATGGTAAAGCGTTTGGTAAACCTGAAAAACTTACGGAGTATAAAGATGAATCAATTCGTTCTTACAACATTTCTGCTGATGGAAATTCAATTGTGTTTGAAAAAGACATGAACCTCTACACAATGAAAACCGATAAAGGGAGTGCAAAAAAACTGGATGTACAGATAAGTGCAGATGACCGCTTTGATGCTACAGAACAAAAAACACTTACAACAGGAGCTAACGATTATGCACTTTCTCCCAATGGTAAAATGATCGCTTTTACACTTCGGGGTGAAGTTTTTATAAAAGAGGCTGATAAAGAAAAATCAAGAAGTATCAACGTCTCCAATCATGCCTTCCGTGATATAGAGCCGGCATGGCTCAACGATACTACGCTTATATTTTGCAGCGACAGGGCTGATGGAAATTTTGATATGTACCTATACCGCTCTTCTGATACAACAGAACGCAGTATGTACAAAAGCCTTAAGCATGAACTGAAACAAATAACAAAAACCGATGGAGATGAAACATCTCCTGTTGTTTCTCCTGATGGAAAAAAAATTGCTTATATCCGCGGCCGTGGAACTTTCGTGGTTGCTGATATTTCTGCTGACGGCAAACTTTCAAATGAAAAAATATTAAGTAATAGTTGGTCCACTCCCCGGGGAATTGCATGGAGCCCAGACAGTAAGTGGCTTGCTTATTCCATGAACGATCTATATAGTAATGAAGAAGTTTATATTCAGTCCGCTGATAATTCAGGTAAGGCTGTGAATGTTTCCATGCATCCACGTTCTGACCGCAATCCTGTATGGAGCGCAGATGGATCAAAGCTTGGCTTTTTATCAGAACGTGGTGTAGGCCGCAGTGCTGACGTATGGTTTGTCTGGTTGAAAAAAGAAGATTGGGAAAAAGAATCACAGGATTGGATGGATAGAGAATCTCCGGTTGCGGAAGCTGGTGCAAAAGCAGGCGACAAAAAAGTTTCTAAGCCGGTCAAAATTGATTTTGATAAAATTTACGAACGTGCAGTGCAGGTCACCAGTTTTGCCGGTGATGAAAATGACCTTGCTATTTCAAAAGATGGTGAAATATTTTATTATACTACCGCAACAAGCACTGCAAAGGGGCGAGATCTTTACAGCATTAAATGGGATGGAAAAGAATTAAAGGAGATCACAAAAGGCGGAACAAATCCTACGAATGTAACTATGGATCGTGATGCTAAATATTTGTATTACACAAAGCTGGGAGCATTGGGAAGAATTGATCTTAAGTCAAGTTTACCCGAAAACATTCCTTTTGTTGCAAAAATAAAAATTGATTATACCGCTGAGCGTACGCAGGTATATGAAGAAGCATGGCGCACGATCAGGGATGGTTATTATGATCCCAAATTTCACGGCAACGACTGGAATAAACTCCATGATAAATATAAAGAGAGGACTGTGAATGCCAGTACCAGTAACGATTTCAGCTATATGTTTAATTTGTTGCTGGGAGAACTTAACAGCAGCCATATGGGTCTTACAGCGCCTGACCGTGTAGAAACACAAAAAGAGAATACAGGTTTATTAGGCGCAGAGATGTATCCTGTAAAAGAGGGCATGAAAGTAAATCATGTGATACCCGAATCACAATCAGACAAGGCTGGAAATAAATTACATGAAGACGATATTATTACCGCGGTAAATGGTGAAGCGGTGAGTGAAAATGAAAATTTTTATAACATGCTTAATGGTTTGTCTGGCGAAAAAGTGCTGTTGAACGTAAAAGATAAAAATGGGAAACAAAGAGAAGTAGTTGTTAGACCAACTGCAACGCTTGTAACTAAATTATATGATGAATGGGTTGCTGAGAGAAAAAAAATGGTTGAAAAATATTCTGGCGGAAGACTTGGATACATTCATATCAAAAGCATGGACTTTGCAAGTTTTGAAGTTGTGGAAAGAGAATTTACAGTTGCAGGTTATGGTAAAGAAGGGTTGATCATCGATGTACGCTATAACGGGGGTGGATCGACTACTGATTATCTTATGACGATACTAAATTATAAACAACATGCTTACACTATTCCACGTGGTGCAAGCAATGATCTTGAAAAAGATAAATTAAAGTTCAGAGAATATTATCCCATCGGTGAACGCCTTGTGTATGCCGCTTGGACAAAGCCTTCCATCGCCATCTGCAATGAAGGAAGTTATAGTAATGCAGAAATATTTTCTCATGCTTATAAAAATTTAGGTATAGGAAAATTGGTGGGTGTTCCTACTAATGGCTCTGTAATTTCAACAGGTGGAAAAACTTTAATGGACGGTTCGCTTGTCAGATTGCCGGGCAGAGGTTGGTATGTAAAAGCAACTAACAAAGATGAAGAATTAGGCCCTGCAATTCCTGATATCATCGTAGAAAACCAACCTGACTGGATTGCCAGGGGAACAGACGAACAATTGAAAAAAGCTGCTGAAGAATTGTTAAAAGAAATTGATGCGAAAAAATAATTAATCATCAAATTTTAAAATAGTGGGCTGATGCTTTAAGGCATCAGCTTTTTTTTTGAACACAAAATATGTTTGGATTTTTTGCCGCAGAGAAATTTTTTTTCTCTGCGCTTACTCTTTATTACTCTTGTTCTTAGCGGTAGAAGTTACTGCGATACCGCAGTTAAAAGAACTACCTTGCTTTGCTCAATCAATAACATGAACAGCCAATTTGATCTCCTGATTGATAGTTACCTTGATAATAACATAGGAATTGATGCCGGCTTCTTAAATGAAAATCTTTCGAACGGATTACAGCAAAATATTTTACAACTGCAAAGGGATAAAATGATGACTGATGCAGGGATAGGCAATAAGAGTGTGAAAGACACAAATCAAGAAATGAGGGGCGATAAAATTTATTGGATGGATAAAAGTCATGACAATGTTTATGAACAGGAGTTTTTACAGTTAGCAGAAGATTTTATCGACCGCCTTAACAGCACCTGCTACACCGGGATAAATGGATACGAATTTCATTATGCAGTTTATGAAGAAGGCAGTTTTTACAAGCGCCACAAGGACCAGTTTAAAAATGATAGCAACCGGAAATACTCTCTCATTAATTATTTAAATAATGATTGGCTTGAAGAAGATGGAGGTCAATTGCTCGTATACCAAAATGAAAATGTTCAGAAAATTTTACCCCATTCACGAACAGCAGTATTTTTTAAAAGTGATGAAATGGAACATGAAGTAACAAAAGCCAACCGCAGCAGAATGAGCATCAGCGGCTGGCTTAAACGTATGTGATTTATTTTAATTAAACTTTTCATTTTAACTGATCTATTTAAAGTGTAACTCCAAATAACTTTTATATCACCCACTAACATTAATTTGCAGTAGCGGAATTAATATGGATCCATTAATAAAAGACTTACTGCAGGTACTCCCCAAAAACAGGGTGAAGGCAAAACTCATCGATGTGATATCGTTTGCTTCAGACGCAGGTTTTTATCACCTGATCCCTAAAGTTGTTGTTCAACCTGAGAATGTTAAAGAGGTGCAACAATTATTTGCTATTTCCAAAGAACATAATTGCCCCATCGTGTTCAGAGCAGGCGGTACAAGCCTTTCAGGCCAATGCATCACTGATGGTATCCTTGTTGATATCAGCCAGCATTGGAGAAAAGTAAATGTTTCAATCGATGGAAAAAAAGTTACCGTGCAGCCCGGCATTACAGGTGCAATGGTGAATCACTATTTAAAAAAACACGGCGCTAAGATCGGACCTGATCCTGCAAGCATCAATGCTGCGATGATGGGAGGAATATTAAGCAATAATTCTTCAGGAATGTGTTGCGGCGTTATCAATAATTGTTACCACACATTGCAAACTATTTCTTTTGTGTTAGCCGATGGTACAAAATATAACACAGAAGTACAGGAAGATTATCTTCGTTTTGAAACAGAACAGCCGACGATCTTTCAAAAAATAAATGCACTGCGTACGCAGGTTATTACAGATGAGAAATTGTATGAACGCATAAGAAAAAAATACCGCACAAAAAATACCGTCGGTTATGGATTAAACGCATTTGTAGATTATGAAAATCCGCTTGACATCTTTTCCCATTTACTTATTGGCGCTGAAGGAACGCTGGGTTTTATTGCAGAAGCTACGCTCCTTACCTTACCTGATAAACCTTTTAAAGCCACGGCCATACTATATTTTCCGGGCATCTATGAAGCGTGTGCAGCAATTGTCCCATTAAAAGAAACTGGCGCTGAAGCGCTCGAATTAATGGACAGGGCTTCATTGCAAAGTGTGGCACATCTGCCGGGTCTCCCTGATTTTTTTGCAAGTTTACCTGAGGGTGCTGCTGCTATTTTATGTGAGTACCAAACAGAATCAGGTGATGAATTGAAAGAAAAATTGTTCGGGTTTGAAAATATTGTCGAATCATTACAATTATTGCACAAGGCTGTTTTTAAAACGGATGAATACACCCGCAATTTTTATTGGAAAATAAGGAAAGGAATGTTTCCGAGTGTAGGAGCTGTAAGGCAGCGTGGCTCAACAGTTATTCTTGAAGATATTACAATGCCTGTAGAAAAACTTGCCGAAGGTGTATTGGATCTGCAAAATTTATTTAAAGAATTTGAGTATGATAATGCTATAATTTTTGGGCATGCAAAAGATGGCAACATTCATTTTGTGATAACGCAATTATTTGACAGTGCAGAAGAAATTGACAGGTACGATCGATTTCTAAGGAAGGTGATTGATCTGGTTCTAAAAAAATATGATGGAGCATTAAAAGCAGAACATGGTACGGGAAGAAACATGGCGCCGTTTGTTGAGGCTGAGTGGGGTGGCGAGTTGTATAGCATCATGCAACAAATTAAATCAGTTACTGACCCCGGGAATTTATTAAACCCCGGTGTAATAATTAATAAAAGTAAAAACGCACATATTGAGAATTTAAAAGAGATGCCTGTTGTAGAAGAAGAAGTTGATAAATGTATTGAATGTGGTTTTTGCGAACACAATTGTCCGAGTCGTGATGTTACAACAACGCCACGCAGGCGGATAGTTGTTAGAAGAGCTTTGCAGCAAATGCGAAAGAAAGGAATGAACAAAGAAGTGAAGCAGTTATTAAAAGAATACCAATATGCAGGGTTACAAACCTGCGCCACTGATGGACTTTGTGCAACTGATTGTCCTGTGGATATTAATACCGGCGAACTTGTAAAAAGATTACGGAATGAGCAGCATGGAAATTTTGCAAACAAAACAGCACTTCGATTTTCAAAAAATTTTAGAACAGTAGAAAGACTTGCTGGTGGAAGTATAGGAATTATTTCTTTCATGGATCAGGTACTTGGCGGCGGTGTGAAAAGGATTTCAAAAGCTTTGCATAAAATAATTCCCGGTATTCCTGTTTGGATGTCGGCTGTTGGTAAACCCCCACGTACAATTAATTCCCAACCTGCAAAACCTTCAGTGGTTTATTTTACAGCATGTATTAATCGTATGATGAGCAGCCATCAAGACGGAAAGCCATCATTGCAGCAAACATTTTTAAACCTCTGCAAAAAAGCCAATGTAGAAGTTCTTTTGCCAAAAAATATTGGGGGATATTGTTGCGGTCAGCCTTTTAGCAGTAAGGGTTACAAAGAAGCGGCGCTATTGGTACAATGCAAAACGATAGATGCATTATTAAAATGGACGAACAATGGAATGCTTCCGGTTGTAATAGATTTTACTTCCTGCACTTATACTTTTTTGTACAACCAATCTTTTTTATCCCCGGAGTATAGAGAGAAGTTTTTAAAATTGAAATTGGTTGACAGCATCGAGTTTTTAAACGATACTATTTTACCGGGCATTACTATTTCAAAAAAAATGCCTGTTGCAGCTATTCACCCTGTTTGTTCTGCTACCAAACTTAATTTAACAGGCGCTTTTGAAATGATAGCTCATGCGTGCGCTAAAAAAGTTATTAAGCCCGCAAATGCGGGCTGCTGCGGCATGGCAGGGGATCGCGGATTTTTTGTTCCCGAACTTACTACCAGCGCTACACAATTGGAACTGGATGAATTGAAAGATCAACAGTGTAATGGTTATTATGCCAGCAGCACTACATGTGAAATTGCGTTGACTGAAAATTCGGGCAACAGGTATCAACACATAATGTACCTGGTAGATGAAGTAAGTAATGATTTGTAATAACCTGCTCTCAATTCAGCAATTGCTTTTGTAAACCAGATGAAATCCTTTGTCATAAAATACTTCAAGCCTGGGGTTAATGAAGAAAAACTATTGAACAAGTAGAAAATTAAAACAATTACATGGCAAATAAAAGATCATTCCCGGGTCCCATTCCTATTCTGATGTTAGTTATTATTCTGGCTGCTATAGGTACATGGCTGTTACCGGCAGGGGAGTATAATAAACTATCCGTAAGCGGAAAAAATTTTGTGATGACTACTGACAGTACTGAATTAAATCTTCCGCTAACACAAAAAACTTTAGACAGTCTCGGCATTCAGATCGCTGTACAAAAATTTATTGATGGAGATATTCGTAAACCTATTTCAGTACCCGGTACATTCACTAAACAAAAAAGAAATCAGCAGGGATTCCTCAGCGTTTTGCAGGCACCCATCAAAGGAATTATTGACAGCGTTGATATTATTTTATTTGTGCTCATTATTGGCGGCTTTATGTATGTGTTTAACGAAACCGGGGCCATGGCGAAAGGCATTAGCTGGCTGGCTTATACCATGAAAGGCCGGGAGCATTGGTTGATTGCCATTCTTACTTGTGTATTTTCTTTTTTTGCGGCATCTTATGGCATGGGAGAAGAAGCATTGGTTTTTTATCCTATACTTGTTCCATTGTTCCTTGCAGCAGGTTATGATTTAATGGTTCCCCTGGCTATCATTTTTGGAGGTACTTCTGTTGGTGCAATTCCTGCTTTCTCCAATCCTTTTTCTACCATCATTGCTTCAAATGCTGCAGGCATTAACTGGATGGATGGATTGGGTGAACGGTTGATACTTTGGGTAATAGTTACAGCATTAATGGTATGGTATATTTTAAGATATTCTGCCAAAGTAAAAAAAGATCCTGCAGCATCATTGGTATATAAAATTGACGGCGAAGTAAAATCCCTTTATGAAGTACATATCAACTACAATACATCTACTCCCAAACTGGAATGGAAAACAAAACTGATGCTCCTGATTTATATATTGACCTTTTTAAGCATGATTGCAGGGGTAGTATTTTTAAACTGGTGGACAACTCAAATGTGTACTTTGTTTCTCGGTTCTTCCATTCTCCTCGGTGTAGTAAACGGCATCAATGAAAAAATATTTGTTCGTGAATTTATCAAAGGTTCAGAGAGTTTATTATCTGTTGCATTTATCATAGGTGTGGCCAGAGGGGTCACCATTGTTTTGAATGAAGGGCATGTAAGCGATTCAATTTTATTTTACTCTGCAAACCTTGCACAGGGAATTCAACCGGCATTTTTTATTCTCTTGTTGTTGCTGTTTTACATTTTATTTTCATTATTCATACAATCTACTTCGGGTATGGCTGTACTTACCATGCCCATCATTGGTGCATTGGCCATCCTGGTAAACATACCGGGCAGGGAAATTGTAAACTCGTACATGTACGGGATGTGTTTAATGTCGTTCCTGGCGCCAACGGGGCTTATACTTCCATCGCTGGCAATGGTAAATATCAGTTTGAAAGCATGGTTTAAATTTATTATGCCACTACTGATATTGCTTACCATTATTTGTATGGCAGCATTGGTAATTGGTATTTATTTGTAATGAGTCAGTAAGAAAAGCTACTGCTGCAGCAGCCAGGAAAACAATGGAGCAATTGGCTGAAGATTATTAGAACAAATGCTTGCCTGCTGCAATGCATGCACAGTAATTGTGTAATTTTAGTTTAAACTACAATCATGGAACACAGAAAAGACCTTGAAGACCTGCATAAAAAATCTTTGGAAAAATATGATGAGTATCTACAATCAAAAACAAATCTTGATAAAGAACATCATGAAAAATTAACCGCAGCAAAAAACAAATGGGAAAACTCTCATACCGATCTTATGAAATTTCTCATGTACCTGGAAACACTGGAAATTTAATTTCTATCATATCTTTTATCTGCTCCTACTTTATCATGGGATGTATTCGTCCCTTTTTGGCGAAAAAACTATAGTAAATCTACCATTCATTTCTGCGCTTTCATCAGGCAATTAATTTAAAAATCGTACGTTTATTAGTATGCACTTTGAGTGTATGATAAATTTATTTTTACAAAAAATTTTTTGTCTCCAAGTTAGTAACCCCAAATAATAAGTTAACCTGGCAATGAAGAGAAACACCGAAAAGACCACTATCCTGTTTGTAAATAAAAACCCCGGGATAATGAAGCCCATACAGGTCTCCAGCCAAATTATTTTAAACTGGAAGAAATATATTTTTGCTATATCTCTTGTGTTCTTCTCATTAATAGCAGCCATAGTTTATTTAAGCTCCAACAAAATTGAGCAAAACAAGATACAGGAAGCGCTTTCTAAAAAATTGCAGTCAATGCATTTGTTAGTATCGGAGGTTGATACCAATGCTGTTCGCGAAAAGTTTACGAGGATTGATAAAGAATTATCAACTATAAATGGTTTTTTAAACGCACGAGGAATACAAACTTCATTTAAAGGTAATCAGGGTGGAGAAGAAGATCATGATATTATATCAACAAGTGAGATCAGCAATTTTTATGAAGGTTATTTGAACCGCATCATCTATAACATTTCTTATACACCAATGGGATTGCCCTTTCCCGGAGCAATTACATCTGAATTCGGGCATCGTGAAAATCCATTTGGCGGTTCAGTTATAGAAACACATAAAGGGCTTGATATAAAAGGACCGATCGGCGGCAAAGTAAAAGCAGTTGCAAAAGGAGAAGTAGTATTTGCCGGACTTAAAGGTGGATTCGGAAACTGTATAATTTTAAAACATGGCAACGGATTCGAAACATTGTATGGCCATCTATCAAAAATTTTAGTAAGTGTTGGTCAGCAAATTTACATTGGTCAGGAGATCGGGAACATAGGATCCACGGGCCATTCAACAGGCCCCCACCTGCATTACGAAATACACCGCAACGGACAAAAAATAAATCCTCAATCTTTTTTAACCCTCCAATAATTATGTTCAAAAAAAATAAAAAACAGCAACCACTTGAAATAAGTGACCAACAGATTTCAACCATTATTGGTGAAGGCTATGTATTTACCGGAGAATTACAAGGCTCATCTGTTGTAAGAATAGAAGGAAAGATTATTGGAAATGTGATTGTTGACGCAGGAGTTGTACTAGGAGAAAACGGTTGTGTTGAAGGAAATATAAAGTCCCAGTCGGTGATCATTTATGGCACAGTAAATGGCGACGTTAAAGCAACGCAGCTTGAAATAAAAAAGACCGGTCATGTAAATGGAGAGATAACAACCGATTCGCTTGAAATAGAACTTGGCGCACAATACAATGGTAAATTAAATATGCAGCCACAACAAATTTTGATGGCCTCATAGTATAATTCTTACGTTCATTTATTTTCAGAAGGAAAAATTATTTTCTTCAAATTCTACTTGTCTGCCCTCCCCTCTTTAAATAAGAAATTTTTTTAATTGATTGTGGACTTACTATGGCAATAAAGTTTATTTAAATATCTGGTCACATTTTTGCGTAATTACTTTCAAAAAAATGTAGACCATGAAAAAGATATCAGGAATACTATTAGTAATAGTTATGCTAAGCAGTTGTGTTTCAAAAAAATTATTTCTTCAATCTCAGATGGAAACAGCTTCCCTGCGGATGGATAGTACTAGGCTTTCCAACAACATCACTTCGTTACAAAACAATGTTGCTTCACTTGAAAATAATATTGCGAATCTTCAAAAAAATATCGCTGATCTTAATAAGAGAATTTCCAGTCTTAGTAATCAAAACAGTCAGCTTGGTCAGCAAACTACCGAGCAGCAAAACCAGTTAACCCTTAGCCAGCAGGAATTGCAAAAGCAACAACAGCGGTTGCAACAGCTGCAGGATATATTGCAACAACAACGCATACAATCGGAGATGCTTAAAAATAAAATGCTGGAAGCATTGAAAGGGTTTAATTCAAATGATCTTTCTGTGATCCAGAAAAATGGTAAGGTGTATGTAAGCCTTTCGGAGAATTTATTATTTCCTTCAGGCAGTGCAGTTGTTAATCCAAAAGGTGTTGATGCATTGTCAAAGCTTGCTGCAGTACTAAATTTAAACGGTGATGTTGCAGTAAATATTGAAGGGCACACTGATAGTATCCCAATTCGCGGACGCTACCAGGACAACTGGGATCTTAGCACTGCACGTGCAGATGCCATTGTTCGCATTTTGGTAAATACTTATAGAGTAGATCCTAAAAGAGTGATCGCATCAGGGCACAGTTATTTTGATCCTGTGGAAACTAATTCAACTCCTGAAGGCCGTTCCAGAAATCGCAGAACAGAGATCATACTTTCTCCGAAACTCGATGAAATGTATAAGTTGCTTGAGTTATAATTTGTAAGAAAAAACCTTACAAAACAATGAATACAACACCCTTTATTACCGGTGAATTATTTTTCAGGTCTATAATGTAAACATAAGCGCCGGGGGAAAGAAGTACACCTTTGAATTTTCCATCCCATGGTTTGTTTATCGCATGGTTATCAAAAACCTTTTCGCCAAACCGGGAATAAACATTTACACGTGCATCAGGGAAGGCGCTAAGTGTTACAATATTCCATGTATCATTTAACCCATCATTGTTCGGGGAAAAAACATTTGGAATATATAATCCTTTAAAAACTTTTACTTCAACATCATCTGAGGAAGTTCCACAACCTTTATTTGATATAACCCGCAGTGTATAAGTTTGATTAACGGGTGGCATTACCATCGGTGATAAGGTTGTTGGTGAAGAAATATAATTATTCGGTGTCCACAAATAAGAAATACCGGTGCCCATTGCGTTGCCATTTAAAACTACAGATTGTCCTTCAAGTATTATTTTATCAGGCCCTGCATCAGCCTTAGGTATTTTATTAACAACTACCATCACTGAATCAGATGAAGTGCATTGATTATTGCTAACGGATAAAATATATAATGTAGTTTGTTTAGGATGGGCTAAAGGGTTTGGAATGTTTGCATTGGATAATTCGAGAGCAGGTGTCCATTGATATGACGTAATATTATTACCTGTACTATTTAACTGAACAGAAGTTCCTTCACATATTTCTGTATCGGTGCCTGCGTTTACAACCGGCTTAGTACTTACCATCGCAATGGTTGAATCTTTGCTTACACAACCCTTAGCTGAAGTTACATTTACATAATAAGTACCACTGTTACCCACAACCGCCCCCGCAATAAAAGGGGATTGTTGTGTACTTGTAAAATTCATTGGGCCTGTCCAGGAAAATAATATTCCATCATTAGCATGTAGTGATAAAGAATCTCCTGCACAACTACCATTATTAGAAGCTGCCACTACAGGAAATTTATTTACACTAATAGAAATAATGTTAGACACTATTGCGCAGGAAGAAATGTTCATATTATTACGCTGTGATACTGCAAATCTATACAGGTAATTTCCGGGAGAAGTAACTGCGGGACGAATATATGTTGCATTAGTAGCTCCTGATATATTCATCCATGTACCTCCATTGTTTGTGCTAACCTGCCATTGGTAAACCGGATCACTGTATCCTGCTGAAACATTTGCCTGCAGGGTAAAAACAGAATTATTGCCTGTGCAAACGTCAACAGAATCCGGCGATCCGTTTATCTGTGCAGTAACCAAAGGACCACAGGCACGAAAAGTTATATCATCTAACAGAAGATCATTGCCGCAACCACCTGGCGCATTATTGGTCATTCTTAATACAACCGAATTTGTTCCGGTAGTAGTTGAGAAAAAGAAACCATACTGTTTCCATTCCGGAGAACTCGTAGACGGGATATCACCAGTTTTATAAGTTTGCAAAACAGTACCTGAAGTTGTTTCAATATTAAAAGTAATATTGGGCTTAATGCCTGCACCACCGCAAGAAGAGGATTTTAATACGTTTAATATCCATGAAGCAAATTCGTAAGTTGTATTAGGGCAAAGTCCGTCCACAGTTTTTACAAAAAAATCACCCGGATTAAAAGATGCGTTTACAACCATCATATAGCCGTTTATATCGCCGGGAGTATGATCTTCAGGTAAGCTATGCCAGGTGAAACCAAAACAATTAGACGTAGCATTGGCAATGGTATAGGCTCCATCATTAGGACAATCATTGGGGGAATAATTATAATTATTTAAGCTATTTAATGCCGCTCCGGGATTAGGGCCTGAACCAAACGTAATATTTACTACCGGATCCCCAAGACTGCCCTGGCACAATTGAGCAGATATTGTAGAAGATAAATTTAAAGTCAGCAACAAAAAAATACTTACAATTTTCATTTAAAGTTTCATGAGTAATCAATGGGCTAAAACAGGCCTCTAAGTTCTGCAATTAATTGCAGACGAAATAATAAATTCAGCCTGATGATTTAAACAAAGCATATTTGAATGACAGCATCGCAGAATGAAGATCATGAAGATGTTTTAAGAACGAATTAAATTTTTTCTCTTTCTTCTTCCCTCGCGGAAAAACATTAAACATTACTTTCATTAATTTTATTTATTTAATGGATGACATATGATATAGCATTAAAAAATGCGATCCTGTTTTAATAAGAAACTGATGAAACTCATATCAACAGTTCCTCTTGCTCTTTTAATTTTAAAAAAAAGGTATTATGTTTGCACTGGCTATTATTTCAAATCATAAAGGCTTATAGGTTTTCCAGATTTCCTGTCCAATTTCCTCTAAAAGATCCCGGCAAATTTTTTTAAATAAAATGTGTATGAAGAGATCTTTACTAATTCTTATTATTCTGATTTTTGGAGTTGGCTACGTAAACTGCCAGTCATTTACGGTTGATGATCTTCTTGCCTTAGCCAATATGCCCTCAAAAA
>JBKJSX010000148.1:0-2938 GCA_046594375.1 Chitinophagaceae bacterium | reverse complement strand
AATAAAAGCAGTTGCTCACAAAACATGTTTGCCCAATTATGATGTGTTTGATGAATACCGTTATTTTGAACCCGCATTTACCTGGAATGTTATGGAGTTTAAAGGAAAGCGGCTGGCGGTAACTATTTGCGAAGATATCTGGAACTTAGGTAACAATCCTTTGTACCGCATTTGCCCGATGGATATTTTAATGGAGCAAAAGCCCGATGTAATGATAAACATATCAGCATCACCATTTGATTATACACATGACGAGGACAGGAAAGCAACCATAAAATCAAATGTGATAAAATACAAACTTCCCCTTTTTTATTGCAATGCGATAGGTGCACAAACCGAAGTGGTGTTTGACGGAGCATCATTCGTGTTTGATAAAGATGGAAATCTTTGTAAACAATTTCCGCAATTTAAGGAACATCTTGAAGCCATAATTTTAAATGATAACGGAACAATAGCTGCGCCCGTTATAGAACCTGTGCAGGCTATGCCCGATCAATTATTAGCGCCTTTACAATTAACCGGGATATTGAACATTGCACAAATACATGATGCATAAATTCTTGGCATCAAAGATTATTTTACCAAGATGGGTTTTAGTAAAGCGATTGTTGGCAGCAGCGGTGGTATTGACAGCGCTGTAACCATTGCACTTGCCTGCACCGCTTTGGGCAGTGAAAATGTAAGAGCCGTTTTAATGCCTTCAAAATATTCAACATCGCATTCAATTGATGATGCTGAAAAATTGAGTAAGAACATCGGCAATCCTTATGACATCATCCCGATAAAAAATATTTACGAAGAATTTTTAAAAGAATTAAAACCTGTTTTTAAAGATCTTCCATTTAGCCTTGCTGAAGAAAATATTCAAAGCCGTACAAGAGGAAATTTACTAATGGCCATCGCCAATAAGTTTGGATATATTTTGTTGAATACCTCCAACAAAAGCGAGCTGGCTACAGGTTATGGAACTCTGTATGGTGATATGGCAGGCGGACTTGGAGTTTTGGGGGATTGTTACAAACTTCAAATTTATGAGCTGGCAAAATATATAAACAGGGAAAAAGAAATAATTCCATTAAACATTATAAACAAAGCGCCTTCGGCAGAATTACGTCCTGACCAGAAAGACAGCGACAGCCTCCCTGAATATGAAGTGCTTGATAAAATTTTATATCAATACATTGAAAGAACACAAGGACCTGATCAAATAAAAGCGCAGGGCTTTGATGCCGCTTTGGTTGACCGTGTTTTGAAAATGGTGAACATGAATGAATATAAACGCAACCAGTTTTGCCCTATCATTCGTGTTTCACCAAAAGCATTTGGCGTTGGAAGAAGAGTGCCTATTGTTGGAAAGTATTTGAGTTAAGATTGTACACAACTACTATGCAGAGGGCTTTACAGGATTTTCAATTTTTTTCTTTCTAAAATATTCTATTATTTCCTGACTATTCATTTTGAAAAGTTTCTCACTTAATTTTTTTCTTTGTTCCCGCATATATTTTACGGCATCAAATTTTTTATCAGTTATCGTTTTCATATATCATAAGATCTCTTGGTGAACGAATTTCTAATTGCTTATAGCCATTTTTAATATTGATAGAATTGTATCCCATTATTCTTTGAATGTTTACAATGTGCTTAAAATTCCAGCTGATTAAAAAATCTGCTTTTTGAATTGTTGCTAAAGCAATATGTAAACAATCTGCATAGCTTGTTTTGCCTACAACTTTCTCTGAAATATATTGAAGTGCAAGTTCTATTACTTCATTTGTAATTTCAACAAACTCGGTAAAGTCTTTTTTTAAATGGTTAACTAATTCTTTAACATCCTTTGGCGCTGCACCTAATTCTTCCTGTGTTACTGTAGAATACAATAGAATAAACTCACCTTTCATTATCCTGTCAAAAAGCTGCTTTGTAAATTCTTCAAACTCTTCATCATAATATCCTCCAAAAACAGAAGTGTCAATATATATTCTTTGTTTCACTTAACTAAGTTACAAAATGTTGTATTTATTATCTATTCCCTATTACTTGTCAAAACCTCACTTCACTAGAAAGGTTTGATTCCCTAATAATTTTTATTTTCTTATTTATCTATCCCTTCCAACGTAAACAAAAACGCATAGTTCAATGCAACATCTTTTAAATAATCAAATCTTCCGCTTGCACCACCATGACCAAACTCCATGTTTGTATGCAGCAGTAAAATATTGTTATCCGTTTTCATGTCCCTGAGTTTGGCAACCCATTTTGAAGGTTCAAAATATTGAACCTGGCTATCGTGTAGACCAGTTGTAACTAAAATATTGGGATAGTTTTTCTTTTCTACATTTTCATAAGGGCTGTAACTCTTCATGTATAAATAGGCATCCTTGTCTTTAGGATTTCCCCATTCATTAAATTCATTAGTTGTAAGCGGAATACTTTCATCAAGCATGGTATTTATCACATCCACAAAGGGTACCTGTGCAATTACGCCATGCCAAAGCTCAGGAGCCATATTTACAACAGCACCCATCAGCAAACCACCGGCGCTGCCGCCCTGGGCATATAAATGATTTTTACTGGTGTATTTTTCTTTCACCAAATATTCGCCGCAATCAATAAAGTCAGAGAAAGTGTTTTTCTTTTTCATCATCTTTCCATCTTCATACCATTGCCGTCCCATTTCCTGTCCGCCGCGAATGTGTGCAATGGCATATACAAAACCGCGGTTCAATAAAGTAAGGCGGCTGCTGTTGAAACCTGCATCAGTGCTGATTCCATAGCTGCCGTAGGCATATAACAGTAACGGAGCTTTGCCATCTTTTTTAAATCCTTTTTTATATACCAATGAAAGCGGAATTTTAGTTCCGTCTTTTGCAGTTGCATATAAACGTTCAATTACATAGTCTTTAGGATTATAACCGCCCAACACTTCCTGTTGCTTCAT
>JBKJSX010000247.1:0-3108 GCA_046594375.1 Chitinophagaceae bacterium | reverse complement strand
CCTCTTCGTAAGTAAACCGCCTGTCAGAATGAATTATTGTTTTGCCAAGCCAATAATTTTTTACTTCTGCTTTTGTGTTGATTTGAAAGATAACCGAGAAAGTAAATTTATCTTCATTGGGTCGCAATGAGCACAATTCATTGGATATTTTTTCAGGCAACATCGGGTTAACCCGATCTGGCAAATATACGCTGGTGGCTCTTTCATAAGCATCTGTATCCAACGCAGTATCCGGCTTAACAAAGTGACTTACATCAGCAATGTGTACACCTATTTCATAATTGCCATTCTTTAATTTCCTTATTGAGATGGCGTCATCAAAATCTTTTGCATCTACCGGGTCAATAGTGAAAGTGAGAAGTTCCCGACAATCTTTTCTTTTTGCAATTTCTTCCTGATTGTTAGTATCAGTAAGTTTGGAAAGTTCAGCCAAAGCTTCTTTACTAAACTCCAAAGGGAATCCTCTTTCAATCAGGATCTCCTTCATCGCCATATCATTCACATCAGTTGCTTTTAAAACAGTCACCACTTCACCTTCGGGTTTCTTGTCTCCATCAGCCCAATTTGTCAAACGCACAATTACCCTGTCTTTATCTATAGCGCCATTAAGGTTTTTTAAACTCACATAAAAATCCGGCATTGGCTTTTGGCTATCGGGAGAAAAAAATGCAAAGCTTTCACTGATCTCTATGTTGCCAAGAAATTCACTTTGCTTTCTTTCAATAACCTCTTCCACTTTTCCTTCAAGGCGTTTGCCATTCGTTTCTTTTATGATTATGCGAACCGTGTCACCATGAAATGCTTTTCCAAAATCGTGAGGACGAATAAAAATGTCTTTTTCAACTCCCTCAACTATCACATAACCAATTCCTGATCTTGTTATATCTAGTTTACCTTTTACTGATTTGATCTTATTTTTAAAATCTTTACCCTTTTTTTTACTCATGCATTGTTGCTTAAATCAAATAATTATTTACTTGCAAAATACGCAAAGTCCATAACATGGATTGTACGAATCGTACATTCGTAACAACAATGAAAACAAAAATTATTACCAGAACCATCTGGATACTTTCAGTTGTTAGCCTTTTTACTGATATGGCAAGTGAAATGCTTTACCCGGTGATGCCTGTATTTTTAAGAACGATTGGATTTTCATTTTTACTGATAGGTGTGCTGGAAGGATTTGCAGAAGCTGTTGCAGGATTGAGCAAAGCCTACTTTGGAAAGCGAAGTGATATTACAGGAAAGCGTTTGCCATTTGTACAATTTGGTTATGCATTAAGTGCAATTTCAAAGCCTATGATGGCTGCATTTATTTATCCTTTATGGATATTTTTTGCAAGAACTATTGACAGGCTGGGGAAGGGGTTAAGAACAGGAGCAAGAGATGCAATGTTAAGTGATGAATGCACAACAGAAAATAAAGGAAAAGTTTTTGGCTTTCATCGGGCAATGGATACAATGGGCGCAGTGCTTGGTCCTGCTATTGCTTTGCTGTACTTATATTATAACCCGGCAAATTATAAAACGCTTTTTATAATTGCATTCTTTCCCGGGATGATCGCAATTCTTTTTACATTATTTATTAAAGAGAAAAAAAAGCAAATTAAGATAGATACTAACAAAGAAGGCAAGAATTTTTGGGTCATTTTTTCATACTGGAAAAACGGCTCGAAGGAATATAAAAGATTGTTGATCGGCTTGCTGCTTTTTGCAACCTTTAACAGCTCTGATGTTTTTTTATTATTGCGGATGAAAGAAAGCGGGCTAACTGATACAGCCGTGATAGGTGTTTATATTTTTTACAATCTTGCATTTGCATTATTTGCCTACCCTGTAGGAATTCTTGCTGATAAGATCGGGTTAAAAAAAGTTTTTCTTGCAGGGTTATTTGTATTTGCAATTGTGTATGCCGGCTTTGCAGTAAATAATAATCTTATTATTTTTTTTATTTTATTCTTTTTGTATGGCTTGTATGCAGCGGCTACAGAAGGGATTTCCAAAGCATGGGTAAGTAATATTGTAAATAAAGATGAAACAGCAACAGCCATTGGCACTTATACCGGATTACAAAGTATTTGCGCTTTACTTGCCAGCAGCCTTACAGGATTTTTATGGTTCAGGTTCGGTTCTGTAACAACATTCATACTTACTGCTTGCGTAACACTTTTAGTAATTTTATATTTATCAAGGTTTCAAAGGCAGGAGCCATTAAATAAAAGTGTATGAAAAGTTATGACACAGTTACTGAAGCTATTAATGATTTAAAAGCAAAGGGTTACGATATTGATTTTAATATTGCCTTCGACAAATTAATTTGTTCAGATAATAAGATCTGCCTGGAGACTGATGAATTTGAAATTATGGAAACGCATCGTTTTGAAGGAGACTCCAATCCCGACGACGAAGATATTGTATATGCTGTTGAATCAAAAGATGGCAAACTTAAAGGAATAATTACAAGTGCTTTTGGATTGTATGCTGATCCTGTATCAAATAAAATAATTCAGAAATTATCCATGCATAAATAGATCATGATTTTTAATTTAGTTCAAATAAAATAAAACTATATGCACAAACTACATCGCAGAACTTTTCTGCAGCAATCCTTAATGGCAGGTGTTGCTGTTTCTCTTCCTAACCAAATAAAAGCCTTTGGATCTTCTTCAACAAATAAAGTGCGCATCGGTATGATAGGCGTTGGCTTTCGTTCGCATGAGCACATGGGAAATTTTTTACAAAGGGATGATGTGGAGATCGTTGCCATTGCTGATCCGCAGGAAAGAAGCATTAACGAAGCATTAAAAGTTTTTAAAAAATATAATCGCCCCTATCCGGCTGTTTATAAAAATGAAAATTATGATTATAAGAATCTTTTAAAAAGAAATGATGTTGATGCCGTTGTTATTTGCAGTCCCTGGGAGTGGCATATTATCCAAGGAATTGATGCATTGAATGCCGGAAAAATTGCAGGTATAGAAGTTTGCGGTGCTGTAAAATTGCAGGACTGTTGGGACATTGTAAACATTTCTGAAAAAACAAAACTGCCTGTGATGATGATGGAGAATGTTTGTTATCGCCGGGATGTGATGGCAGTGTTGAATA
>JBKJSX010000080.1:0-16321 GCA_046594375.1 Chitinophagaceae bacterium | reverse complement strand
TTTCCTCTCCGTTATATCGTGATAATTTAAAACAAATGCATTTACATCCTGGTTATCAAGCATGTTGGTAATGGTACCTTCTACCCAAATATAGTGTCCGTTTTTATGCCTTAGGCGAAAAATGCTTTTGGAAGGAATTCCCGGCGTGTTTAGCAGAAAAAATCTTAGATTTTTTCCTACTTCCACATCGTCGGGGTGAATCATATCAAAACCGGATTTGCCTGTAATTTCTTCTTCTGAAAATCCTGTTAACCTCTTTATTGACGGGGTTATATAAACTATCTTTCCGTCAAAATCAATAAGCGATATTATGTCAATTGAATTTTCTACCAGCAGCCGGAAACGTTTGTCGTACTTAAGTAATTCTTCTGTTCTTTCTCTTACTTTTACCTCAAGATATTTATTAAAATTCTTTATTTTATTTTCATAATTTCTGCTGATCGTGATGTCTCTAAAATACCATGCTAATCCATAGTTGGTTCCATCATCGCCAATTACAGCATTTCCAAAACGCTCAATAATGCGCCCATCCTTAAATAATATTTCATCGTGAGATGATTCTTCGGGATGGTTATAGATATAATTTACACGGTTAATAAATGCATCCGGCTCAACTAATTTTGTAAGTGCAAATTGTAGTGCAGCGGTATCATCATCGGCGTTTACAATTTCATCCGGAATTCCCCAAAGCAGGGTGAAATTATTATTGTAGTATAACATTTTGCCTTTCGTATCAACTACAAGCACTGCATCAGGTATAGCTTCATTTTGTGCCTCCAATAAAGCTTTTCGATAGTTCAAAATAGCTTCGGTTTTTTTTCTTTGTTCTATTTCAACCATCATCTTTTTATTTGAACGGTTTAATATGATAATACATCTCCAAATAAAAAAAACCAGAATTAATATCCTGAATAATGTAAGGAGAGCAATTCCTAAGGAGGTGCTAAAAAAACCTGTATCATCATTTTTAAAACGAAGAAAACTTACTATCACAGGAACTGCAATTGCAATAGGAATAAAAAACCTTGCGAGTTTTCCTCCTGCATATTCGCTTGTAAATTCGCCCATAAATCCCGTTCGCCGGTTTACGAGCAACATACAAAATGATAGCAGCATAAAATTTATGGATGCTGTAATTGCCATAGGTTTATAGTATTCAAACCCCAAAAATGTAATGCTTTTAAAACTGTAGGCAATTGCTGAAAACAATGCTACAAAAAAAATAACCAGCGCCAGAATGTGAGGCAAAAATATTTTTTCAGTATTACTAATAGTGAGATAAAATAAAGCAATGCCTGTAAATATAAAATTAAAGTCAGCTAACAATGGTATTGTATTTCCTGGCCCTGAATGTCCAAAAACAATGGCTATAATTCCAATAACTCCTATAATTGAAACGTAAAGCGCCAGCGATCTGGCCAGCGCCACAAATTTTTTATTATTAGTTGAGTATGTAAAAAATAATTTGGATGAAACTGCAATAATAAATGTTAGCGCACCCTCCCGGCTCATCAATAAGTTGGGTGTTAAATTGTTTAATAGCCCCGCTTGCGAAAATGATACCACTAGTACAGTTACAGAAAGAAGTAAAATAAATAGCTCTAATAAAGGGATTTTTTTAAGAGTCAAACGCGTCATAAAACATTTAAAATTATTTTTCGATAAAACACATACCAAGTTAGGCACATTTACCCTAATGCAAGTAAGCCTGTATAATCTACCGGTAACAGCTGTTTTTCGATTCCTGTAAAAAACAGCACTTAAAAGATTTTATTCTAAGCCTGTTTAAATTTTGTGAATGAGCCTGCACGATATAAGTAAGGCTCGTAAGTGCAATAATTATAAAGATTATAATTTTTTTTATGAACGCTATTATAATTATAGCCTCAAGAACGTATGTAGGTACTTATACAGATACGACAGAGTAGTAGATGTAGTAAATGATGCCTTTGTAAAAGTTTTTCATTTCCTAAAATTGTAATTCTAATCACAAAAACATTTCCTAAAAAAACTTTGCGACCTTTGCCATAATGGAAAGAACAAATTTTGTAGACCAGATAAGGATTTTTTGTCACAGCGGACATGGAGGTGCAGGAAGTAAACATTTTATGCGTAACAAATTAACAGCAATGGGTGGCCCCGATGGAGGTGATGGGGGAAGAGGGGCTCATATCATACTGCGTGGTAATTCAAATTTATGGACGTTGCTGCATTTGAGATATTTTAAAAATGTATTAGCCGAAGACGGCGAAAACGGAAGTAAAAACAATTGTACCGGCAGAGAGGGAAAAGATATAATTATTGAAGTGCCGCTGGGAACAATTGCTAAAGATGAAGAAACCGGAAAGTTAGAGGCAGAGATGTTGGAGCACGGGCAGGAAATTATCTGGCTTAAAGGTGGACGCGGTGGTTTGGGAAATTCAAACTTTGCAACCCCAACCAACCAGGCACCTGAGCATTCACAACCGGGTGAGCCGGGAGAAGAGGGCTGGAAAGTGTTAGAGCTGAAGGTATTGGCAGACGTTGGTTTAGTGGGATTTCCCAATGCCGGAAAATCTACTTTACTCTCCGTAATAACAGCAGCCAAGCCAAAAATTGCTGACTATGCTTTTACAACTTTGATTCCTCAATTGGGCATGGTAGAGTATCGGGATCATAAAAGTTTTTGTATCGCAGACCTTCCCGGAATTATTGAAGGTGCTGCAGAAGGAAAAGGTTTGGGGCATCGTTTTTTAAGACATATAGAGAGAAATTCGGTGTTGCTATTTTTAATTCCTGCCGATAGCAATGATCATAAAAAAGAATTTGAAATTTTGGTAAATGAACTCCAGGAATTTAATCCTGAATTACTCGATAAAAAATTTATTATCGCCATAAGCAAAAGTGATATGCTGGATAATGAATTAAAAGATGCTATTGAAAAAGAGCTTCCTGAAAATGTGCCGCATATATTTATATCGTCAGTTGCACAAAAAGGCCTTGTTGAATTGAAAGATATGTTGTGGAATGCGCTGAATTGATTTGATTCAACCCGTTCTCCCGATCAAAAGTCTGAAATATAAAAATCTGTATGAACGTAAGACCAATATTATTTTTAGTATGTGCAATTATGTTTTCTGTGAATGTGTCTGCACAAACGGATATGATCCGGGTTATAATAGGTGGAAAGACAATTGCCGAACGGGGAATAACAGCAAACCCTGAACCCGTCATCGTAAATAAAAAGAACTATAAAAAAATTTCCGATCTTACAATAATTGTGAAGCAAAGCGCAGCTAACAAAATTTATAAAAGAACTTTACAAATTACAGATGAAAATGAAAGCCTTTTATTTTCAGCTAATGAACAAAAAATAAAAGTTGGCATGTTCAAAATAAACCTTGTAAAAATGCGGCAACAACTATTAAAACAGGAAATCATCAGAGTTTACCTTGCAGAAGATCCTGCAAATAGTATGATGCGAATTCCATCTAAGAGACAATTATTGACCGAGCTACATTTAAGGTAAATGAACCGAAAGATCCTCTATTTTATCAATCCTGTTTCAGGACCCAAACACAGTAGGCTTACTCCTGAAGTATTGATAAAAAAAACACTTGAGCAAAATATTTTTTTTGAAATTTTATTTACAACTCCCGATGGAGAGTATCCTTTTTTGGTTGATAAAATAAAGAATGAAGGATTTACCGATGTGGTGGTTTGCGGTGGTGATGGAACAGTCAACCAGGTTACAGCATATTTACTTGGGGTAGATGTAAATATTGGAATTGTTCCCATTGGCTCCGGCAATGGTCTTGCACTGGCAGCAAAAATTCCCAGGAATATTAATAAAGCTTTGCGAATAATTTTTAGCGGCACTCCAACATTTATCGATGGATTTTTTATTAATGAAAAATTTAGCTGCATGCTATGCGGCATTGGCTTTGATGCGCAGGTAGCGCATGATTTTGCGAAGCAGCCAAGACGCGGACTTGTTACTTATGTAAAACAATCAGTAAGGAATTTTATAAAAGCAGAGCCCTACAATTTTGATATAACTAATAAAGGAAAAACATTTTCTGCTGATGCTTATTTTATAAGTGTTGCCAACAGCAACCAGTTTGGAAATAATTTTACGATAGCCCCCAAGGCAAGCCTGCAGGATGGTTTGCTGGATATTATTGTTGCAAAAAAAATGAGCAAAGCAAGAATGATATGGGCAATACTAAAACAAATCCGTTCTGGCGAAGTAGGAACACACGAAGAAAATCCTGATAGCTATCGGGATCATAAAAAAGAAGTGCTGTATTTTCAAACAAACAAATTAATTATTCATAATCATCAACTGGCGCCGTTACATATTGATGGCGACCCTGCACAAACTTCTAAAATTTTTAAGATCGAGATTTTGCCAAAAGCATTTAAATTGATAATGCCGTAAAAGTTTTTATTATCCTCTAAAACAAAGAGTGCTTACTCAAATAAATCTTGTAATCCTACAAATCCTAATTCAGACAATTATCTCAATACCATCCCCCTATCCGCATCCAATCGTATCAAAATAAAAATAAGAATGGTAAAGGTGAGCAATGATGATCCGCCATAACTTAATAATGGTAATGTTATCCCAATAACAGGTGCAAGTCCGATCGTCATACAAATATTAATGGCTACATGAAAAAATATAATACCCCCAACACTGTACGCATACACTCTGCTAAAGGTGCTTCGCTGCCGCTCGGCAACAAAAACAATTCTTAATAAAAAAAGAAGATAGAGCAGCACTACCAAAGCACTTCCCCAAAACCCAAAATTTTCTCCTACTGAGGTAAAAATAAAATCAGTGTGTTGCTCGGGCACAAAATCTCCCTGCGTTTGTGTTCCCTGCAAAAATCCTTTGCCCCAAAAACCACCCGAGCCTATAGCAATTTTTGATTGCTTAACATTGTAATCTGATTTTTCTTTCTTCTTCTTTTTTGATGCAAGGTTTTCTTTTTGCTGATCTAACTCTACTGCAGCTACTTTACTTTGAGGAATATAATCAACTCCAAAAGTGTTCATTATTCTCTCTACCTGGTATGGATGAAGAACATGGTTAAAAACATACGGAACAGCAAACCGTTGTATGCTCACGCACAATAACCATATACCCACAATTATTATTAATATTGATTTGTCACGCAATACCGTTCTTCTCAAAAAATACACAACCCCTGCTGCAATAAGTGTGAGAATAACTGCAAGTGTATTTTTCTCGATGAGTATGGTAGCAACAAATAATACCGCCAATGAAAAACCTATTATGAGATATATGGGCGGCAACCCCTCACGATACATAGGAAATAAAAATGCAAAATATACAAGCGCCAAGCCGGTTTCGTTTTGCATTAATGAAAAACCTATGGGTATCAATGCAAAGAGCGCTGCAAATAACTGCGATTGAGTTTTGTCAAAATCTGTCTCTGACCGCGAAAGATATTTTGCAAGTGCAAGTGCTGTAAAAATTTTACATGTTTCTACCGGTTGAAGATTAAAAAATCCCATCGGTATCCATGATTTGGAACCATTTATCTCCCTTCCAAGAACAAAAGTTGCCATCATTAACAATATACCAAGCGCATAGCTGAGGTTGGCGGTTGCAGTAAAAAGTTTGCTATCTGTGAGTAATAAAAAAGTTGCCACAACTGCAGAGATGCCAATGAACAAAAGTTGCTTTGAATAATTTTTCTTTAATCCAATTATATTCTGTAAAATATTTTCCTGTGTACGATGTTCTACCGAGAAAATACAGAGAAATCCTATGCTGATAAAAATAATATAGAGCCATACCATTATCCAGTCAACCCCTTTTGATATTCCAGCTTCGTTGCCCATTTGTTTTTCTGAAAAAGATTTATTGTGAAGAATCTTTTGCGACTTTCTTTTTTTTGTCTGGTAGCATTCCTTCTAAATTTGGTTTGTTCTCTGTTTTATCCGACGAATCTTTCTTTTTTTGATCTTCTTTTTGTCTTGCCTTTTTTAATTTATCAAGTGCTTCCCTCTCATCCTGTTCATCCATACCCATTGTATCTTTTATAATTTTTATGTAGCCTTTTGCCAGCAGGTATGAAGTATCTTTTAAATGCATTAATGAATCACGGTAGCGTAATTCCCTGTAAATTCTTGCAGGCATTAAATTTAATTTTGAAATAAATTCAACCTTTGCTTTCCTGTCGGGATCAGTGATAGAATCTTTTAAATATTGCTCAATCATAAAGCTTGCAATGGGGGCAGCGGACGTGGCGCCAAAGCCTGCATTCTCACAAATAACGGCGATAGCAATTTTTGGATTATCGCGTGGTGCAAATGCCGCAAAAAATGCATGGTCTTTTTGTTTTACACCACGGTAAGCATTTTCTACTGTTCCTGTTTTACCACAAACAACAATGCCGGGAACTTTTGCTGCACTTCCTGTTCCGGTTTCCATTACACCCTGCATGCCATCATGCACAGCATCAAAAACACTGTCAGGAATATTCACAGCGGTATGTTTTTCATTAAATTTTGTTAGCATGCCGAAAGTATCGCCTCCTTCTATTGAATCTATAAGATGCGGAATTTTGTACCAACCTTTATTGGCGAGATAAGCCATTTCGTTAGCTACCTGTAATGGTGTAACATCAACTTCTCCCTGCCCAATACTTACTGACCGGAAGTTGCAATAATTCCACCGGCCAGCGCCATACACTTTATTAAAGTATGAAGGCGTTGGAATAAAACCTCTTTTTTCTGAAGGCAGATCAACACCTAATTTATGACCGAGACCAAATGCATACATGTAATTATTCCACACTGCCAAACTGCTGTCAACAGTTGGATACTGATTGTTGTTGATAACCCTTTGCATAACTGTGGCAAAATAAGTGTTATCAGAAACCGTGATAGCGCTGCGAAGATTGAATACTCCACGATCTAAACACTTCATTGGCTTGCCACTTCCGCAACCATAAAAAGCGCCCGAACAGGCAACTCTAAAATCAGTTGTTATCACACCTTCCTGTAGGCCTACCAAGGCCTGTAATGTTTTAAAAGTAGAGCCGGGTGAATAAGTAGAATTTACTGTGCGGTTCATCAATGGTAATCTTGGATCGAGTAACAATTCAGCAAAATGTTTTTTTCTTTCAGAACCCGTTAAGAGTTTTGGTTTAAATGTTGGCGTACTTACCATTGCTAAAATGCCACCGGTTTTTGGATCAATAGCAACGATAGCTCCTACTTTGTTATCCATTAGTTTTTCTCCTAATATCTGCAGTTGTATATCCAACGCCATGTGCATATTTTGGCCTGCAACTGCTGCAGTATCATACCTGCCGTTTTCTAATCTATCAGTAAGCCGGTTCTTGTTATCTCTTTTCCAAAATTCAATTCCACGTTCTCCCATCAATACTTTTTCATAACTATGTTCAAGCCCCGTCCACCCCGTATAGTCGCCAATTTGGTAACCTTCGCCTGCATGTTTTTTTAGAAAAGGAGAATCAACTTCAGATAAATAACCGAGAATATTTCCTGCAGCATCGTATGGATAATCTCTTACAGGCCGCTCCTGCAAATAAAACGCAGGAACAAATTTGTACATGCTTTCGTTAAGCCTTGCAATTTTCTCTTCAGGTAAAAGCGCCTCAAAAACTGAGGGGCGGTAACTTTTATTTTTAATGATGGCGGTAGTAATTCTTTTTCTAAATTCAGTAGTATCAATATTCAGTATCCTGCAAAGAGCTAAAGTATCTACACCTTTTAGTTTGCCTGGAGTTACCATCAGGTCGTAAATAATTGTGTTTTGTAAGATGGGCTTCCCTTTGCGATCGAATAAAATTCCCCTGTCAGGATAAATTACTTTTCTGAATTTGCCCTGCTCATCAGCCATTATGGAATATTTTTTACTTATGACCTGCAGGTTGAATAATTGAAAAATTATTATCAGGGTCATTACAATAAAAATCAGGCTGATTACATTTTTGCGGGACTGATTAAAAACAGACAATTATTTAGTGATTTTACTGGAATATGAAGAGAGAACGGAATAATTGTAAAATTAATATCTCTGCGCTGTATTAAAGTGTAAATTTTTGTAAACTTAACCTCATGTTTTATAATTGTGATCCGCTCCTGTTTAAGAAAAACCTGACAGGTTTATTTATGCTGTATTTGTTCTAAATTTTTGTTTGCGGACAAATAATAATTCTGTAATTAAAATTAAAAGCAAAGATATTGCAAGTGATAAAAAAGTTTTTCCTAAAAAATACCATACACCTGCAAACTGCAATGCCTCTAATAAAAAAAGAAATGCATGATGAAGAAGGGTTAAAAAAGATACATAAATAAAGTAGGGAGCAAAACCCATACTTTTTATAGAAGGCTCCTCGTAATTTGCTTCTGTTCCCTCCTGTGAAATTAAAATGTTTATTATATAAGGTCGAATGTAGGCAATAAATACACAGGGGGCTGCATGCAGGCCGGGGGTTTTTGTAAAATAATCCAATGCAAGACCTGTTATCAAACCCAGAAACATTAAAGGTTTTCTCCCGATTTTAAAAGGCAGCCAAAGGATGAATAAATAATACATGTATGGATTAATAAGATTGTGCAATGGCGGAACATGATTAAGCACAAACACCTGCACCAGGATAAAAAGAATAAACCGGATTATATTTTTCGCCAGGTTACTCATTTGATTTCTTAACTCTTTTTAATAATTCCTGTGGCTCTTCTTTAAGAAGATTATTAATTATGTAAACAAACTCCACGTTATAAAAGTTGGCGGCAGTTTTTACTTTAAGCGTGTACGCATTGCTGCTTTTGTCTTCAACAATTTCATCAATTGTACCGATGAGCAATCCATACGGAAACTTATCTGAAAAGCCACTGGTAATAACCGAATCACCTTTGTTTACTTTGGTATTCTTTCCGATATCTTTTAATAAAACGATGTTAGGTTTTTTGCCATCCCAAACTACATTACCTACCTCGCCGGTTTTTTTAAGCTTTGCGCTTATGTTGCTTTGCCGGTGAAGCAAACTCATTACCACTGCATAGTTATTGCTGATATCTATCACTGTTCCTACAACAGCATTGTTTACATCAATAACTCCGAGGTCTTTTTGTAATCCCTGCAGAGAACCCCTGTTTAACTGAATATAGTTATTGGGAAGGCTTATGGAATTACCGATAACTTTTGCGTGCATGTATTGGTACTTTCTGTATTTTGATATGGAATCAATCCGGATAGTATCAATGGCAATTTTATTGACGGTATCCGGCATATTAAAATCCTGTTTTAATTTATTGTAAAGCATTTCATTTGCCTTCACCAAAGAATCATTTGTTCTTTTTAATTTAAAATAATATTCTACGCTATTATATTGCTTGTAAATTTTGCCGGTAACCTCGTTGGCAATGCCCATAAAAACCGCATTTTGAAACCGGTTGTAATTAAAAACCATATAAAGGCAAAATCCCTGCAGAAATAAAAAGAGAAAGAAATTAAAATATTTGCGGATGAAAAGAAAGATGTTACGCATACCTCATCCCCCGCCTTCTCCACAAGTGGAAAAGGAGCTTTTTGAAGTTTATAATAAGTGGAACAACATAATACATTTTGCAGTGTTACTCCTCTCCCCTGGGGAGAGGATGGGTGAGGGTTATCTCATTACAAAAGGAAAGCGATCATAATGTTTTAATGCTATACCTGTTCCCCGAACCACACTTTTTAAAGGATCGTCAGCAATGTGCACGGGTAATTTTATTTTAGCAGCTAATCTTTTATCAAGCCCTCTCAGTAAAGCGCCACCACCGGTTAAATACAAACCTCTTCTATAAATATCTGATGCAAGTTCCGGAGGAGTTGTCTCCAACGCTTTAAGAATTGCTTCTTCAATTTTAAAAATAGATTTATCCAATGCTTCTGCAATTTCCTGGTAGCTAACAAATATTTGCTTTGGTATACCGGTAACAAGATCACGTCCGTTTACGGGAATATCATCAGGAGGATTTTCAAGATCTTTCATGGCAGCACCTATCTGTATCTTTATCTGTTCCGCAGTTCTCTCACCAATTAATAAACTATGATAACGGCGCAATGCTTCTTTAATATCTGCAGTAAACTCATCACCGGCGATGCGGATTGATTGATCGCAAACAATACCTGCCAGGGCAATCACTGTTATACCTGTTGTTCCGCCGCCAATATCAATTATCATATTTCCTACAGGCTCTTCTACATCGATGCCGATACCCAATGCTGCAGCCATAGGCTCGTGTAATAAATAAACTTCTTTTGCTCCTGCCTGTTCTGCACTGTCTCTTACCGCACGTTTTTCTACTTCTGTGATGCTGCTGGGTATACATATCATCATACGCCAGCTTGGAGGGAACAAAGGTTTTTTAGGATAGATCATTTTGATCATTGCCCTTATCATCAACTCGGCAGCATTAAAATCTGCAATCACACCGTCTTTTAAAGGGCGTACTGTGCGAATGCTTTCATGAGTTTTCTCATGCATCATCAATGCCTTTTTACCTACTGCCAATAAATTTTTAGGATTGTTTCTATCTAATGCAACAATAGATGGCTCGTTTACTACTACCACATCATTGTGGATAATAAGGGTATTTGCTGTGCCCAGGTCTATAGCGATCTCTTGTGTGAAAAAATTAAAAAGGCCCATTCTTTGGGGTAAAAATTAAAGTGTAAACAATGCCTGCAAAGTTGAAGCAAATAATTTGAATTAACAATGCTAAACATTTTATAAATAATTACGTTCTCTATCCTGCGCAACCATGCAAAATATATAACGTACAAATTGCTGTTTTATGCAAAGTATTTTTGAGTTAAATAAACAAAGATGGCGATGTTAATCGGCAAATTCATAGCCGATATCATTGCGGTAATACATGCCATCAAAATAGATCTGGCTTAAAATATTTTTGGATAGTTCAATGGCCTCTCCAAGAGTATCTGACAACGCAGACACTGCCAAAACCCTTCCACCATTGGTAATAATTTCGTCTCCCTGTTTTTTTGTGCCCGCGTGAAAAACCATAATACCACCATCTTCATTTATGGTTTTTACGGATTCAGGATTTTCCAAATATCCAAGATCTATCGGTACTCCTAATTGATATTCGCTGGGGTAGCCACCACTCACGGCAACTATTGTTGCAGCACATCTTTGGTCAATTTCAATTTTTTCTTTATCCAATTCTTCTCGTGAGCAACTCATAAATAATTGAAGAAGATCATTTTTTAATCTTAATAAAACTACTTCACTTTCAGGGTCGCCCATGCGGCAATTGTATTCAATCACCATTGGCTCATCTTCAACTTTTATCAAACCAAAAAAAATAAAACCTTTGTAAACAAGATCTTCTTTTTGTAAACCCTCAATGGTTGGTTTAATTATTTTGTCAACCACCTTTTGCATAAAATTTTCGTGTGCAAATGGCACCGGGCTCACGGCTCCCATACCGCCGGTGTTAAGGCCGGTATCTCCTTCCCCAATGCGTTTGTAATCTTTTGCTTCAGGCAACAACACAAAATTCTTTCCATCAGTTAAAACAAAAACGCTCAATTCGATACCGGTTAAAAATTCTTCTACAACAACTTTTTTTCCGGCAGCGCCAAATTTTGATTGTTGTATCATCAATTCAAATTCTGCCATTGCTTCAATATGATTCTGGCAAATTAGAACACCCTTACCCGCTGTTAAACCATCAGCTTTTAATACAACCGGCAGAGCATGATCTTTTATGTAATGAACTCCCTCTTCATAGTTTTCTGCATCAAATTCTTTGTAGGCAGCTGTTGGTATATTATTGCGCTGCATAAATGATTTGGCGTAGGATTTACTGCCTTCCAGCTGTGCAGCATTTTGCGAAGGACCAATAACAATTATGTTTTTTAAAGCATCATCATTTTTAAAAAAATCGTAAATGCCATTCACTAATGGATCTTCCGGGCCAACAAAGAGTATTTCGATTTTTTGTTTGAGGCAAACATTTTTTATTTTTTCAAAATCATTGATAGCAATTTCAATGTTCTCTCCATACTGCAGCGTTCCTGCATTTCCGGGTGCAATAAATAAATTAGTAAGTAGTTTGCTGCGACTGATCTTCCAGGCAAATGCATGTTCTCTTGCGCCGCTGCCGAGGATAAGTATATTCAAAGGAATAAGTTTTAGGGGTTTATAACGTAATGCAAATTTAGCCATTCAAGTTTTGTAATAACTTTCTAATAGAAAATAAGTGCAAATATTTTTAACATCGAAATTTTATAAATAGAATTTGCCATTTAGAATTTATCTGTATTTTACAAGTTGAACAAATCTTATTATTAATTAAAACCATAAACTATGAATGTAGATCCGGCAACAGTTGACACATTAGCTGAAGAACCAAGACGTGGACACCCCAAAGGATTATATGTTTTGTTTGCAACCGAATTTTGGGAGCGATTTAGTTACTACGGTATGCGGGCAATTTTTGTTCTATTTATGACGGATAAATTGCTTTTCGATAAAGCCTATGCATCTAACATTTATGGTAGCTATACAGGTCTTGTATATTTAACGCCACTGATAGGCGGATATATGGCCGACAGGTATTGGGGTAACAGGAAATCAATTTTTGTTGGTGGAATATTAATGGCCATCGGGCAGTTCACTTTATTTGCATGCGCAAGTCTGCCTTCGGGCTCGGGAGTGGCTACAACAATACTGTGGACAGGTCTCGCATTATTAATTTTTGGAAACGGATTTTTTAAACCAAACATTTCTACCATGGTTGGGCAGTTGTATCCGGAAGGAGATAACACTAAAAAAGATTCTGCCTACACAATATTTTATATGGGTATAAATGCGGGTGCATTTTTATCTCCATTGATCTGCGGCTACCTGGGTGAAAAAGTTGATTTTAAATGGGGCTTTTTTGCTGCCGGTGTTGGCATGGTTATAAGCCTTGTGATCTTTTATTTTACAAAAGATAAATACGTGGTCTCTCATACAGGAAAGCCATTGGGAACGCATGCAAATAAATTAAATGATACTTCAGTGTCTGAAACAGGTAAATCCGGTTTTAGCAGCACACAATTAATTACAATTATAGCAGCAATTGCCGCCGCTGTATCTCTAATATATTTTGTTTTGAAAGTAGATTTTTGGGGATCATTTATTTATGGAATGACCTTATGTTTACCTTTCGCTATCCTTACTGACAGATCATTGACCAAGGTTGAAAAATCAAGACTTACGGTTATCATCATCATCATGTTGTTCGTAATTTTCTTCTGGATGTGTTTTGAACAAGCCGGTGCATCATTAACATTTTTTGCCAATGAACAAACAGACCGCCATGTATTTGGATGGGAAATGCCGGCAAGTTATTTCCAAAGTTTTAACCCGATATTCATTGTTATACTTGCTCCCATTTTTGCCACACTTTGGGGTAAGCTGGGTAAAAAAGGCATTGAACCTCCTGCCCCCATGAAACAGGCTATGGGGCTGGGCTTCCTCGCCTTAGGGTTTTTATTTATTTCCCTGGGCACGCCGGTTAATTTAACCGTACAGGTTAGCATCATCTGGTTAACAGGATTATATTTTTTACATACCGTGGGTGAACTTTTTTTAAGCCCTATCGGTTTATCGATGGTAAATAAATTAACCCCGGGAAGGTTTACATCATTAATGATGGGGATTTGGTTTATGGCAATTGCTACAGGAAATAAATTAGCAGGAACGATGAGCTCATTATATCCTGATCCAAAAGCTACCGGTCCAAAACCTGTTTTCTTAGGTATAACAATTGATAGTTTGCATACTTACTTTATGATATTTGTTGCGTTTGCCGGCGTTGCAGCGGTGATCTTATTTTTATTATCATTCAAGCTTCGCAAGATGATGCATGGAATAAAATAACTTTTCTTGAAATATTTTAAAGGCGATCGTATGGTCGCCTTTTTATTTATCTTGAATCAATAAAGTATTTTATGAAAGAATTTGATGGCACAACAACAGAGCATGCGATAATTGAAAACAGGCATCCGAAGCAATTGTACTTGCTGTTCTTTACCGAGATGTGGGAGCGGTTTTCTTTTTATGGAATGAAGGCTTTGTTGCTTGCTTACATGGTAACTCAATTAAAATTTGATGAGCCTAAAGGTTATGCAATTCTTGGTTCTTACGCAGCGCTGGTTTACACAATGCCAATGTTTGGAGGTATGCTCGCTGATAAATTTTTAGGCTATCGCAAATCAATATTGTTTGGCGGGATATTAATGGTGATAGGGCACCTTACTTTAGCTGTTCCGCAGGGCTGGAGCTTCTTTTATGGTATGGCATTCATCATTTGCGGCAATGGTTTTTTTAAACCGAACATCTCAAGCCTGGTTGGTACATTGTATAAAAATAATGATTCCAGAAAAGACAGTGCCTTTTCTATTTTTTACATGGGTATAAATTTAGGCGCAATGGCAGGTGGAGTACTATGCGGTTATGTTGGCCAGCAAATTAACTGGCATTATGGATTTGGACTCGCAGGATTATTTATGATACTTGGATTAATTGTTTTTTATATGGGTAAAAAAGGTTTGGGAGATAAGGGTTTGCCTCCCCAAACAGGTTTGCTAAACAAAAAAATATTTGGACGGCTAAACAGAGAAATAATTATTTACGCAGGTACATTATCAATTATTCCATTTGTGGTTTTTCTTTTTCATGTTTATGAAGCAATGGATTGGATAATGCTTGGCCTCGGTTTACTATCTCTTATTTATATTTTATACATCGCATTTAAACTAGAGAGGGAGGCAAAATTTAAATTGCTGGCAGCAATTGTAATGATCGTTATTTCTATTTTATTCTGGGCATTTGCAGAACAGTATAGTGGTTCACTAAATTTATTTGCGATGAGAAATGTTGATATGAATTTTTTTGGAATAAATCTACCACCGCTTTCAGTTAATAATTTTTTACCGGCGTTTTGGATAATTGCTTTAAGCCCTGTGTTTGCCTGGCTTTGGCCGTGGCTGAGTAAACGGGGAAAAGAACCAAGCACCCCATTAAAATTTGCTTTATCATTTATCTTTTTAGGAATTGGTTTTTATATTTTTTATTTGGGATGTAAATTCAGCAGTAGTACAGGATTAATATCTTTATTCACTTTTGTGGTGGCTTATGCAGCCATTGAATGCGGAGAGTTATGCATCTCACCAATTGGTTTATCAATGGTAACCAAATTGGCGCCGATAAAAATTGTAGGTATGGTGATGGGTATTTGGTTTTTAGCAAGCGCCATCGGTGAGTTTCTTGCAGGCAAGATCGGATCGTTAATGAGTGTGCCGGAAGCAGTGGTGAATGATCCCGTAAAATCACTTCCATATTATGCAGATATTTTAAATAAAATAGGATTAGGATCTATTGTGCTGGGAGTTTTGTTGATATGCCTTGTTCCATTTTTAAGAAGATGGATGAAGGATATTCATTAGTAAATTTGATAATTTAGTTTGATATTAATTTTGAGGTTATGTCAATCCGAACACTTAAATATCTTTCGCCGGCAATCGTATATGTTTTTGCATTTATTTCATTTTCATTTACAGGATGGTTTACTGGCCTTGCCTTGTTGTACGCCTGGATATTTATTCCGTTAATTGAATTATTTATTTATCCTGATACAAAAAATTTAAATGAGGCAGAGGCAGAAATTGCAAAAACTGATAAGTATTATGATTACCTGCTTTATTTTTTTTTAGCACTTCAATATATTGCTGTCATCTATTTCTTACTTGCAATGAAAAATATTCAGCAGTTAGGCTTGGGAGAAATTATTGCACGGATAGCTACCATGGGATTACTATGCGGAAGTTTTGGAATTAATATCGGACACGAATTGGGGCATCGTACAAATAAATTTGAACAGTTTTTAGCTAATGCTGCTTTGCTAACTTCATTGTACATGCATTTTAAAATTGAACATAATAAAGGCCATCATAAAAGAGTTGCAACACCTGAAGACCCTGCAAGCGCACATTACAATGAGCCTGTTTATTTTTTCTATTTCAGAACAATCATTTTTTCTTATTTATCAGCATGGCATATTGCAAATGCTGAAATGAGAAAAAATGGTCTTCCGGTTTTTCATTATAAAAATGAAATGCTCCAGGCCCAAATTGTTCAATTATTGTTTGTAGGTGAAATTCTTTTTTTCTTTGGGTGGATGATTACTCTGTATTTTTTATGTGCAGCAATTATTGGGATCCTGTTATTGGAAACTGTTAATTACATTGAGCATTACGGATTGCAGCGAAAACAAA
>JBKJSX010000246.1:0-9896 GCA_046594375.1 Chitinophagaceae bacterium | reverse complement strand
TATAATCTACTTTACGTTTGCTGGTTTTACCATTATGTTCATGCTTTACTTTATAGCCTTTATGTTTTTTGTGCCGGCTAACGGTGTTGTGCACTTTTTGCATAGGAGTAGATGTTTTCTTCATCTTATCCTTATCATCCTGGGCTTTTGCACCAAGGCAAATGGTAAACGCAAACATTACAAGAAATAATAATTTTTTCATTTTTTCATTTTTTAGGATTAATAAATTATTTTTTTGAATAAGGCAAATACTATGCCTGACAAAACATTAAGCAATAAGCAGGCTGCAGCCTCTTATATCCGAGGAATCGCATCTGCCCATTACCTCAAAGGAGCCGTTGTGATGTAATTTCCCCATATCATCTGTTGCAATAAAGGCGCACGAATAAATATTGGCAAGATCAATTATGTTGATAATACCTGTTTCAATTGCATGGGTGTTTAGTGATGCAGCATGCACTGAGAATGGATCATCTTCTCTTCTTATTAAAACATTCATCCAGGGCGGGCATTTAAAAATGCCGTTACCACGGGAGTATGCCTGTGATAATATTTCAGTCATTCCATATTCAGAGTGTATATGTTTAAGCCCCGATTTTCTTTGCAGTATGTCATGTACTTCTTCACGTGTCATTTCTTTACGCCTCCCCTTCATGCCACCTGTTTCCATTACCACTGTATTGCTCAAATGCATCGTGTACTTTTCTGTAAGATCAAGAAGTGCAAACGTAACGCCGATGAGCAAAGTTGGCTGCCGTAAAATTTCATTGTGCAGTAATGTGTGGTATAACTTTTCATGATCGTGTAAATAAAACCCGCTTAAGGAATGTCCGCTGCGTTTTATTAATTCTTCCGTCATGGTTATTAGAGAAGAATTTTTTCTTTCAAGATAAGAGGGTAAGAGGGCCAGTATACACCACTCAGTTTCGGGCCCGTAAAAAAGCCCGAAGCATTTTGTAAAGTTTGTTTTGTACAAATCTAAATTCTTAACAAAATGTTTACTATTTACGGTTTGTGTGGTTCCGCTGCTTTCAAAAATTATTTCGGGTTCAAATGCTGTTGTTTTAATAATATTTGTTTTAAAAAACTGTATCGGCATAAAAGGGATCTTTACAACAGCATCAACACTTTCAGGGTTAATATTAATAGAATTGATGTATTGCCGGTAAACAGGATTATGCCTGTATTGAAATTGAAAAAGTTCCAGCGCCATTCTATCAAAATTGTAGAAGGAAGCATGGAAGATCTTATTTTCCCATTCTAATATTTCAGATGTGTTATTCAGGTAATAATAATTAAATTTGAATTCAAAATACAAAGATGCGTTACCCGATATTATTTTCCATATTCATTTTATTTTTATTCTCGTGCAATAAAAATAAGTACAATACTGTGCCACAGTTAAAATTTAAAAATGCAAATACCAGGCAATTGCATAGCGGCGAAACGCTGCGGATGACTTTATCTTTTACCGATGCGGAAGGCGATCTTACTGATTCTATTACAGTTCAAAAAATAGTAAAGCCCTGTCGTGACAGGTCAAATAGCAGTTTTACCCAACGGTATAAAATACCAATATTCCCAACATCAAAAAATCAAGCAGGAGAAATTATTGTAACCTATAGTTATATCGATATTAATCCAATTTGCCCTGCCCGAAACGATACTGCTGTATTTAAGTTTGTTTTGAAAGATAAAGCTCAGAATAAAAGCGATACTGCCGTATCTGATCCTATTATCATATTTAATTAAATTTTGATCAGCAAAACCGCCGATTTTTTTTTATTCGGCAGCATTTTTATTTCCATTTGTGCTGTTGCTTTATGTGTAGAAACCAACTTGCTGCTGCATCTCAAATTAAATAATCTCCCTTTTTATTTATTTGTATTTGGTGCAACGCTGGTGCAGTATAACATGCATTATCTTTTTAAAACAACAGCAATTGCAAATTCAAAAAGACTTGCATGGTCGTTAAAAAATAAAAGCATTCATATAATATTAATTGCATTTGGTGTAGCCTTAATATTATATAGCCTGTTCAGTTTTCATCTTAATCATTTTATTTTTTTATTGGGGTTGGGTACTATTTCCTTTTTATATTCATTTCCTTTTTTACCATTCACAAATAAAAAGAGAATTAAAGATTTTGGATTATTAAAGATCATTACACTTTCTCTTTTATGGACATTGGTTACAGTTTGGTTTCCGGCAGATGAAGCAAATTTTTCAGGGCTTTCTTTCCAGTTAATATTTATAAGAAGGTTCATTTTCATATTTATACTTTGCTTATTATTTGATATTAGGGATATACCCGTTGACAGAAAAGAAAATATTGCAACACTTGCTGTACAGCTTGGTGTAAAAAGATCATTTGCACTTTGCTATCTACTGTTAGTAACATTTGCACTACTTTCAATACTCCAGTTTATTTATTTGCCTGATGCCCCGCAATTAATTGCCATGGTGCTTTCGGCTTTGGCTACGTGGCTAACAATCGAGTTTAGCAAAAAAAATAACTCTGATGTATTTTACCTCGCCTGTGTTGATGGTGTGATGCTTTTGCAGGCTGCATTAGTTATTTTTGCATCGGAAATTTAAAATTGTCAATTTTCAATGTGAAAAGACAATAAATAAATAATGACTCAACGAACCAATCAACATTAACAATTAAATTATAAAAATGGCCAAGGCAAAAAAATCTAAATCTATCTTAACAGATAAATCACTTGAATTTTTACGTAATTATATCAATAATCCTTCACCTGTTGGTTTTGAAACAAGCGGACAAAAGCTATGGCTTGCCTACATAAAAGATTATGTAGATACAAATATCACAGATGCCTATGGCACAGCAGTTGGAGTTATAAATCCATCTGCAACATTCAAAGTTGTTATCGAAGCACATGCTGATGAGATAAGCTGGTTTGTGAATTATATTACTCCTGAAGGTTTTATTTATTTAAAAAGAAACGGTGGTGTTGATCACCAGATAGCGCCGTCGCAAAGAGTTTTAATACATGGAAAAAAAGGTGGAGTAAGAGCTGTGTTTGGCTGGCCTGCAATACATACCCGGAATACTTCTGTTGATAATAAAGAAACACAACCAAAAGTTGATAATCTTTTTTTGGATTGTGGCGCAAGAAATAAAAAAGAAGTTGAAGACCTTGGTATACACGTTGGTGCTGTTGTTACTTATGAAGATGGGTTTGCAGAACTTGCTTATGATAATTTTATCGGGCGTGCATTTGATAACCGCATTGGCGGATTTATGATAGCGGAAGTAGCACGGTTGCTTAAAGAGAACAAAAAGAAATTGCCATTTGGATTGTACATAGTAAATGCGGTGCAGGAAGAAATTGGTTTGCGTGGTGCTGAAATGATAGCGAGAAGAATTAAGCCTGACATTGCTATAATAACTGATGTAACACACGATTCAACCACACCGATGATTAATAAAATTACACAGGGCGAATGCAGCTGTGGCAAAGGCCCTGCATTAACATACGGCCCTGCAGTGCATAATAAATTGCTTGACCTTGTACAAAAGGTCGCAGAAAAAAATAAGATCCCTGTGCAGTTATCAACGGTTAGCAGAAGTACAGGAACTGATACTGATTCGTTTGCTTATGCAAACGACGGTTGCCCTTCAGTGCTTATCTCAATCCCTTTGCGTTATATGCATACAACAGTTGAAATGCTTAACCGCAATGATATTGAAGAAACCATTAAATTGATGTATGAAACATTGCTTACACTAACACCCAAAACAAATCTTAGTTATTTTTAAAAATAAATTTTATGAGAATTTATATCATTATTTTTTTTCTGCTTCCGGCATTTAATAAAGGATTTGCGCAGCAGGGGATAATTGATCTTACAAAAAATAATCAATCGCCTGATAGGATAATAATTTTAAATCTTCTTAGAAGTAAAGTGAAGCCGCAAATAAAACAGGATGTTACCTTTGTCGTTCGCTCATTACAAATAAAAAATAATTATGCATTTTTAAAAGGAAATGTCAGGGATGCAAAGGGTGGTAAATTTGATTTTAGCAAAACGATCTTTAAAGATGAAGAGAAGGAAGGCATGTTTGATGGTGATCCTGTGTATGCATTACTAAAAAAGGTAAATGGTAAATGGAAATATCTTATTCATGCTATTGGACCTACAGATGTAGTGTATGCCTGTTGGGCATCCACTTACAAGGCGCCAAAAGAATTATTTGATTTTAATGATGATTGCGGTAATTGAACGCTATTGCAAAAAAAAATAGGTGAAATCTATTAAATGGGGAGGCTAAAATAAAAAGTACTTCCTTGGCCTTCATTGCTCTCCGCCCAAATTTTGCCTTCATGTTGTTTAATTATCTCAGAAGAAATAAACAACCCGATCCCTAATCCGCTGAAATCTTTGGACACTTCATCAATCCTGTAAAAGCGATCAAATATTTTATTTAATTTTTGTCTGGGAATGCCTATTCCAAAATCTTTAAATGAAACTACTATTGAATTGTTCTGTATAAATGAATTAACTATTATTTTATCCTTACCGGGCGAGTATTTAGCAGCGTTAGAAAGTAGATTTGTTATAACCTGCTCTAACCTGAGCGTATCAATTTTTATCTTAACAGGTTGAAATGTTTCTAAAATTATTTTATGCTGTATAATTTGCTGCATTGAATTGATCACTTCCTTAAGAAACCGATCCATTTCTATTTCAGTTTGAGAAAGCATTAATTTTCCTGCATGTATCCTTGATACATCCAATAAATCATTTAAAAGAAAATTGAGTTTACCTGCGTATTGGTCAACTTTGATCAGGTACTTTTGGATAGTTTCATGTTCTTTGTCCTTTGATATGCTTAGTGCAAGCTGGGTATATGCCTTTATGGTAGTTAATGGCGTTTTTAATTCATGACTTGCAATGGAAATAAATTCATCCTTTTTTTCTTCAAGCAGTTTCGCCTGTAATAGTTCTGCCTCTTTATAGATCAGCGTTTCTTCAGTTTTTTTTCTTTCTGTGATATCAGAAAGGAACGCAATGAATAACCATTGGCCTTCTACTTTTACGTTTGAAATACTGAGATTAATATAAAATTCATGTCCTTTTTTATGTAAGGCAGTTATTTCAATTGTTTTATTTAGAACAGGGCCTTCGCCGGTTTGTAAAAAATGAGCCATACCTCTTTTATGAGCTTCACGATATTGAAGCGGTATAATTGTATCGGATAAAGGCTTTCCAATAACTTCATCGGCATTAAAACCAAAAATAATTTCAGCTTTTGAATTCCATTCTAAAATTTTCTGGTATTCATCTATAACAATTACTGCATCCGGGGCACTGTGAAGAAAAGTTTTTAATCGCTTTTCACTATCCTCAAGTTTTTTTTCTGCTATTTTTCTTGAGGTAATATTTTTAAATACGCATCTGGTATAAGCCGGTTGATCATCGTTGTAAGAGCAACCAATTTGGCCTTCTCCAACCACTTCCTTTTTACTTCTGGTAACAAATGTTGTAACTATATCTGATTTTCCTTTTGTTGAAATTGCTTTTTCTCTTAGTGCTCTGTATTCTTCAATGCATGGTGGATGAATAAAATCGTAAATGCTTTTACCTACAACTTCATCAAGTTGGTACTCAAGCGTATTTAGCCAGGCAGGATTAACTAACTCAATTGTGCCGTTGATGCTTAAAAAATGAATAAGATCACTTGTATTTTCGAATAGATCTTTGAAATGGTTATCAAAGTTCAGTTTAGGCATAGAGGTGGATGATTTTTTGGGCAAATATAAAATTACAGTTTATTTTAAACCAACTTATTTTACTGATTTAATAAAAAACAAATTCCCCCAGAAGAATCAGGGGGAATCTCTTTTAACCCTTAAAACAACCAACATGATTTAATCTTGCTGATTTTTTATATGATATTATATACGAAGAAATTATTCTTTTAGTTTTAGTTGTCTTGAACCAAGATTCGAGGTGGGTAAAAAAGATTTTTTGAACCATGATTTGGGGAGATTAAAAGGTTTTTTAAAGGAAACCGAAAAAACTTGTGAAAATAATTTTTAATCTTTTTATTCAATTAATACACCCAAATCCTGGTGTACAAAATTATGCAAGAGCCATATCCAAAACCTGTTGCATATTTTTTACATAGCTTATTTTTAAGCCTTTAATAAATGCCTGGTCAATTTCCTGAACATCCTTTTCGTTTAATGAGCACATGATTATTTCTTTTAGTCCTGCACGTTTTGCTGCCAACACTTTTTCCTTAATTCCTCCAACGGGCAACACTTGTCCACGCAAAGTAATTTCTCCAGTCATGGCCAGATAAGGCTTTACTTTTTTACCTGTAAATGATGATGCAAGTGCTGTCATAAGAGTGATTCCTGCACTCGGCCCATCCTTCGGCGTAGCGCCTTCGGGAATATGAATGTGCACATTCTTTTTAGTAAATATTTCAGGATCGATACCGTATTTTTTTGCGTTGGATTGCAGGTAGGTCATGGCAGTTGTTGCACTTTCCTTCATCACATTTCCAAGGTTGCCTGTAAGTTTTAGTTCACCTTTCCCGTTATCACTCGTGGTGGTTTCAATAAATAAAATGTCACCTCCAACGTACGTCCATGCAAGGCCTACGGCTACTCCGGCCATGTTTGCCGTTTTATACATCTCATTACTGTAACGTGATTTGCCTAATATTTTTGTTACGTCACCAGCACTTATAGTGGGTTTTAATTTTCCTTTAATAGCATACTGTTTTGCAAGATTACGCATAATGGAAGCTAATTGCCTGTCAAGATCACGAACACCACTTTCTCTTGTATAATCTGTGATAAGTTTTTCCAGAACGGCATCACTTATTTTAAAGTTCACATCTTTTAATCCATGTGCTTCTTTTTGTTTAGGCAATAAATGGCGTTTGGCTATCTCTGTTTTTTCTTCTATAGCATAACCGCTAAGATCAATTATTTCCAGGCGGTCACGCAGAGCGGGAGAAATATTTTGTAAGTTATTTGCAGTAGCTATAAACAAAACTTTGCTAAGATCATATTCAAGCTCTAAATAATTGTCGTAAAAATTATTGTTTTGCTCAGGGTCCAAAACTTCAAGCAAAGCTGATGATGGATCGCCTCTAAAATCATTTCCAACTTTATCAATTTCATCCAATATCATTACAGGATTAGATGATTTCGTTTTTCTTATTGATTGCAAGATCCTTCCCGGCATAGCCCCAATATAGGTTTTACGGTGACCGCGGATTTCACTTTCATCATGCAGACCACCCAGACTAACCCTCACATATTTTCTTGCGATTGCATTGGCAATGCTTTTTCCCAAAGATGTTTTTCCAATTCCGGGAGGGCCAACAAAGCAAAGTATCGGGCTCTTCATGTCTCCCTTTAATTTTAATACAGCCAGGTATTCTAAAATTCTTTCTTTTACTTTTCCCATTCCATAATGGTCATGATCTAAAACTTTTTTAGCTTTTTTAAGATCATACTGGTCTTTGGTATAATCATCCCATGGCAGGTCGAGCATAAGGTCAAGGTGATTGTACACTACTGAATAATCCGGCGTTGAGGGATGCATCCTTTCCAATTTCTCGAGGCCTTTTGTAAACATTTCTTTTGCTGCTGTAGGCCATTTTTTGCCTTCAGCTTTTTTGCGCATGTCATTAACTTCGGCAACATTTTCTCCCCCTAATTCTTCTTTAATCGCCTTCATTTGCTGCTGCAAAAAATAATCTTTTTGCTGCTTATCAAGTTCTGCCCTTGTTTTATTAGTTACTTTATTTTTTAACTCTGCATATTGTAACTCAGTGTGCAACAAATTCATAAGCACTTCTGCACGTGCCTTAATATTATTTATTTCCAGCAACCTTTGTTTTTCTACCAAAGTACTGTTGAGGTTGCTGCTTACAAAATGTATCAGGAACGAGGGATTCTCAATGTTTTTTAAAATTATTGATGCCTCCGAAGGCATGTTTGGAGATAGCTGTATGATCTGCGCAGCCAGTTCTTTTATTGAGGCAACCATGGCATCAAAATCATTATTATCTTCCAGGGGCTCATCTTCCAAAACAGTGATCTTTGCTTTAAAATAGGGATCATCAGATGTTATCTCATCTGTTTTAAATCTTTTTTTGCCTTGTATAATTATTGTTGTGCCGCCATCAGGCATCTTTATAAGTTTTACTATTTTGGCAACAGTTCCAATATCAACAAGATCGCTAACTGTGGGCTCTTCAACGGTACTGTCTTTTTGCGAAACTACTCCCACCAGTTTGTCAGTCTTATAGGCATCATTTACTGCCTTAATGCTTTTGTCTCTGCCAACAGTTATGGGTAAAACAACACCGGGAAAAAGTACAGTATTTCTTAAGGGCAACAATGGCAACTCAGCCGGAATAGCCTGCTCATCGTTGTTTTCGCCATCATCATTTAATGGTATAATAGGCATAAATTCCATCTCATCTTCCGATCCTCCAAAATATAATTTGCTATTCATGATCTTTGTTTGGTTAGACATATTGTCAATTTCCTTCCTCAAAGGAACGCCTTTTTAAAAGAATAGTATAGTGGTCAAGATTAATGCCACGATAATTAGTTTGTAGTTTGATTAGTTTGTAATTGGAGTTTTGCATAGATGCAAAGAAGTTAAAAAGCAAAAGCCTTCAAGAAGATTTCACTATTTTAATTTTCTCTTTTCTGTTACTCCTTTCAGCAGTTTGGCATTTTGGGGGCTTACTATTTTCTTTCCTGTCTTTGCTTCAATTTCTTTTCTTGTATTTCCTGCAATCTTTCCTCCCTGGTGTGCAATATGTTTATTCTCTTCAAAATTTTTTGGTTTTTTTTCTTTTGAGATTTCGGTGGTGGTGGCTTCTGCAAGCATATTCAATACTAACTCCAGGTTGGTCATGTTGTCTCTCAGATTTTCTTTTTTCAGATTTTTAAATTGCTTGTATTCCTTAACTTTTTTGCCGCTCCATGCGTGTGTGATAATATCAGTAAGTGTGGCAAATTCCTGCCCTTTTTTTACATTGCGTTTTTCCCATTCGTCGGTTAATTCTTTACGTACTTCAATGCTTTTCAATCGCTGGTTTATCCAGTTTTCGCTATACCCGAGTTTTAAATAATTTTCCATTGCCCTGTCTATACTCAGCTCAGGGTCCTGTGTTTCTTCTATTCTTTCATATCCTACTTTTGCCAGCCATTGTTTAAAAGGTTCGGCTTTGGGTGATGGAATGGATTGTATCAGGCGGAATAACTGCTCCGTGTCTGCTATATCCGTTTTGTAAAATTTACCATCTTCGGATTCCATTTTAAGTTGTCCCAAATTTTGGGACAACTCACTTCCTTCAGCCAGGAGCTTTGTTTTTAGAGCGTTCCAGTATTTTCTGGGACGTGGGCTTTCAGTAAGTACTTCTATTATATCTACAATAGAGAAATACCATTTCTCCTGCTCTGCATCCCAATGGTTGCGTATTTTTTTATGCTCAAATAATTTGATGTTGCTCATGGAGGATTAATTTTTATCCTTTGTTCCAGTCTTTAACCATTTTATCGAATTGAATCCATCCGATCCGAATTGGTTTTTTTGAGTTGCTGGGGAAATATTCTATACCGCCTTTTGATACAGTAATGCGACCCATCTTTGCATCATCCCTGAAAATATGAAAGTGAGCATCTACCTTGTTAACTTCCCTTAGCGGAAGATCTAAATAAACATTATGTTTTGCCATATAATTTTTTTAGTTGGGTTTCTTTCTATTGTAAAATTGTTTTCAAGATATTTTCACCAAAATTTTTATTAAGGCCATTTTCACTTTCATTCAATACACTTACAGTTTCAATGTCACATTGCCTTTCAGGATCAGGACAAAATACATG